>JAXDLD010000280.1:0-5316 GCA_034666805.1 Acidobacteriota bacterium | reverse complement strand
CGCCGGGCTGAGGGCGATATCGGCCTGGTCATCGACACCGGCGGACGAGACAACGCTGGCGGAGGCCCTGGCGGCCGACCGGCAGCTCCTCCGCGCCCGGCTCGCGGCGGCCCTCGCCCGGCCGGAGATCGCCGAGGCCCTGTTCCTCGCCACCCCCTCGCTCGCGGACAGCCTGGCCGCCTGGCTCGCCGACCCCGACTCCAAGAAGGGGCGGCGGACCGAGCACGCCCTCGTGCGGTATTACCAGCGCATGGCGGCCCGCGCCACCCCCTTCGGCCTCTTCTCCGGCTGCTCCCTGGGGCCGGTCGCGATGCCTAAGGAATCGGGTGAAACAGGTGGCGAGCCGGCGGCGCCGGGAACCCGACTCGACTTGGCACCGCGGAGCGCCTACCAACGGCACACCCGGCTCGACATGGACTACCTCTTCGCCTTGGCCGAGGATCTCGGGCGCGACCCCGCCCTGCGCCAGGAGCTGCTCTACCGCCCCAACTCCAGCCTCTACCAGGCGGCCGGGAGGTGGCGCTACGCCGAGGCGCGGCTGGACGGCAAGGTGCGCTCGCACCACCTGGTGGCCCTGGACGCGACGGAGTACCTGGACGCCACCCTGGCGCGGGCCGCGGGAGGCGCGCGGGCCGCGGACCTGGCCGCCGC
The DNA here is from genome assembly GCA_034666805.1 of Acidobacteriota bacterium. Classification (GTDB taxonomy): domain Bacteria; phylum Acidobacteriota; class Thermoanaerobaculia; order Multivoradales; family UBA5704; genus DASQPA01. The sequence continues at coordinate 4,665 of JAXDLD010000280.1, read as the reverse complement.
CCTGGTCGCCGCCGATCCCGACGGCGAGATCGCCTTAGAAGACGCAGAGGGTTTCATCACCGAGCTGATCGACAGCCAGATCCTCGTCTCCGACCTGCAACCGCCGGTCACCGGTCCCGAGGCCATCCACGACCTCGTGGCGCAGCTCGGCGCGCTCCCCACCGGGCGCACCGCGGCCGGCGAGCTCGAGCGGGCGCGGCAGACCTTGGAGGAGCTCGACGGCGCCGGCCTCGGCGCCTCCCCCGATCGCTACCGCGAGCTGGCGAGCCGGCTCGAGCAGCTCCCGACCTCGGTCGAGCTGTCGCGCCTCTTCCAGGTCGACATGGTGAAGCCGGGCGACGGCCCGCGGCTGGGGCCGGAGCTGCTCGCCGAGCTGACCCGCGGGGTGGCGCTCCTCCACCGCCTCGCCGGCCGCGGCCGCCAGGAGCTCTTCGACCGCTTCCGCCAGGAGTTCAGCGACCGCTACGGCGACGGGCGCTGGGTCCCCCTGACCGAGGTCCTGGACGAGGAGCTGGGGATCGGCTTCGAGAAATCGGGCGCCGCGGGGGCCGAGGCCTCGCCTCTCCTCCGCGGGATCGGCCTGGGGGGACAGCCGGCCGATCCGACCATGCCGTGGGGGGTGCCGCAGGCGCTCCTCCTGCGCAAGCTGACCCAGGCCCTGACCACGGGGGCGCAGGAGATCGCCCTCGACGCCAAGGATCTGGAGACCCTCGGCGCGGCCGAGCCTCCCCCCCTCCCCGACGCCTTCGAGGTGATGGGGACGATCGCCGCCGAGTCGCCCGCGGCCCTGGCGGAGGGCCGCTTCACAATCCTCTTGAAGGGGGTGGCCGGCCCCTCCGGGGCGCCCCTCCTCGGCCGCTTCTGCCACGCCGACCCGGACCTCCACCGCGCCGTCGTCGACCACCTGCGGGCCGAGGAGGCGCAGAAGCCGGAGGCGATCTTCGCCGAGGTCGTCCATCTTCCCCAAGGGCGGATCGGCAACATCCTCTCGCGACCGGTCCTCCGCCAGCACGAGATCCCCTTCCTCGGCCGCTCCGGCGCCGCCCCCGAGCACCAGATCCCGGTCACCGATCTCCTCGTCTCGGTCGTCGGCTCGCGGATCGTGCTCCGCTCGCGGCGCCTGGGGCGGGAGGTCATCCCGCGGCTCACGAGCGCCCACAACTTCTCCCGTGGCAGTCTCGGGGTCTACCGCTTCCTCTGCGTCCTCCAGTCCCAGGGCCTGGCCGCCGGCCTGGGGTGGAATTGGGGAGCGCTCGACAGCGCCCCCTTCCTCCCCCGGGTCACCGCCGGCCGGCTGGTCCTCTCCCGCGCCCGCTGGCGGATGGGGGCGGCCGACATCGAGGCCTTAGCCAAGCCCAAGACCGCGGCCGAGCGCTTCGCCGCCGTCCAGCGCTTCCGCGCCGAGCGGCGGCTGCCGCGCTACGTCAGCCTGGCGGACTCCGACAACGAGCTCCTGATCGACTTGGACAACGCCCTCTCGATCGATTCCTGGCTCGACGTCATCGAGGAGCGCAAGGACGCCATGCTGATCGAGTTCTTCCCCGGGCCGGACCAGCTCTGCGCCCGCGGCCCGGAAGGGCGCTTCGTCCACGAGCTGATCGTGCCGCTCGTGCGGGTGCGCAAGGAGGAGGCTCCCCCCTCTTCCAAAGACGCCCGCCCGGCGAGCGCTGCCCAGCCCGCCCCGGCCGTCGCGCGCTCCTTCCCGCCGGGCTCGGAGTGGCTCTACGTCAAGCTCTACACCGGTAGCTCGACCGCGGACCGGGTCCTCCGGGAGCTCATCGCCCCGGTGGTCGAGGAGGCACTGGGCTCGGGCGCCGCCGACAGCTGGTTCTTCATCCGCTATGGCGACCCGCAGTGGCACGTGCGGGTCCGCTTCCACGGCGATCCGGGGCCGCTCTGCGGCCGGGTCCTCCCGGCCCTCTCCGGGGCGGCGGCGGGGTGGCTGGCGGACGGCCGGCTGTGGAAGCTCCAGCTCGACACCTACGAGCGCGAGGTCGAGCGCTACGGCGGCCCGGAGGGGATCCTCGTCTCCGAACGGCTGTTCGAGGCCGACAGCAGGGCGGTGCTCGAGATCGTCCAGAGCCTGGAGGGGGACGAGGGGGCCGACGCGCGCTGGCGGCTCGCCCTCCTCGGCACCGACCTCCTGCTCTCCGAACTCGGGCTCGACTCGGCGGGGAAGATCGCCGTCCTCGCCCGTCTCCGCGAGTCTTACCTGCGCGAGTTCGGCGGCAGCAAGGACCTGCGGGTGCAGCTCGACCAGAAGTTCCGCGCCGAGCGGCGGAGCCTGGAGGCCCTCCTGGACCTCCGCCAGGCTGAGGAGAGCGCTCTCGCCCCCGGCATCGCGGTCCTCCGGGAGCGCGGGGAGCGGAGCGCCCCGGACCTGGCCGAGCTCCAACGGTTGGAGGCGGCGGGGCGGCTGGGGACGCCGATCTCCGACCTCGCCTTCAGCTACGTGCACATGCACGTCAACCGCATGATCCGCTCGGCCGCCCGGGCCCACGAGCTGGTGATCTACGACCTCCTGGGCCGCCTCCACGAGTCGCAGGCGGCGCGGGCGCGGGGACCGCGGGCGGGAGCGTCGCCGGCGCCGGCGCCGACGGCGACGGCGACGGCGACGGCGACGGCGACGCCGGTAGCTGAGAACCGGGCGAGCTGATGCCGGACCGGCCGCGCTACCGGATCGTCCTCGCCAAGGAGGACTTCAAGTTCTCCTCCGCCCACTTCACCCTCTTCAGCGCCGAGCGGGCGGAGCTCTTCCACGGCCACAACTACCGGGTCGGCCTGGAGCTCGCCGGCAGCGAGCTCGACGGCTGGGGCTTGCTCGTCGACATCGAGTCGGTCAAGGAGGTCGTCCGCCGCCTCTGCCGGCGGCTGGACAGCCGGACCCTGCTGCCAGCCGAGGGCCCCGGCCTCTCCTGGTCGCGGGAGGGGGGAGCGGTCGAGGTCCGCTTCGGGGCCCGCCGCTACCTCTTCCCGGAGGACGACGTCCTCGTCCTCCCTCTCGCCAACACCTCGATCGAGCTTCTCGCCCGCCTGTTCTGGGATGACCTCGCCGGCCATCTCCGCGGGTCGCGGATCGAGACCCTCGCCGTCTCGGTCGAGGAGACCGCGGGCCAGAGCTGCTCCTACGAAGCGGCGATCGTCTCCTAAAACCGCACCTCCCGCCCCTTCCAGCTCGCCAGCCGGCCCCGGCGCCGGTCGGCGACCCCGCTCGCCAGCACCCAGGCCAGGGTCAAGGCGTCCAGGGGATAGAGGAGCCCGTAGGCCGGCGCGTGGCCGCTGCCGGCGCGGAAGAGGGCCGAGGCGGCGGCCCCGGCGGCCCACAGGAGACCGGCGGCGAGCGGGTGACCGGCGACGAGCTCGGCCCCGACGCCGAGCGGGGGGAGGAGGAGGACGGCGAGAATGGCGGCGGCGAGCCCCGGGCGAGGCCCGAAGAGGCCGCCTAAGTTCCGCCGCCAGCCGTTCGCCACCTCCCGCCCGCCGCGGTACATGCGGACCGCAAGGAGGTCAGGGGCGCGGAAGAAGCCGGTCCGGTGACCGTGGGCGCGGAGACGGGTGGCGAGCGCCACGTCGTCCAGGGTCTCGGCGCGGATGGTCGCGAAGCCGCCGCAATCCTCCCAGACTTGGCGCCGCACGAGGATGGACTGGCCGTTGGCGACCGCCGGACCGTCCCCGTTGCCGGCGATCCCGGAAGCCGCCCGCCAGTCGCCGAGGAGAAGGTCCAAGAGGGCGAAGACCGCCGGGGTCAGGAGGTTCTCGGCGAGGCCCACGGCCTCCTGCGAGCCGGCGAGCGAGACCGCGTCGAGCCGGTTACGGGCCGCCGCGGCTAGGCTCCGCGCCAGGACCTCCGGGTGATGCCGGGTGTCGGCGTCGGTGAGCAGGAGCCAGGGGCTCTCGACCCCCTCCGCCCCCACCTTCAGGGCATGGACCTTGCCCCGCCACCCCTCCGGGAGCGGTCCGGCGGCGAGGAGGGCGAGTTGGGGAGCGGCGGCCGCCATCCTCCCCCGGACCAGGGCGGCCGTGGCGTCGGTCGAACCGTCGTCGATCACCCGCACCCGGGGACGGGCCGTCTGGGCCAGCAGGCTCTCCAGGCAGGGGAGAACGTTGACCTCCTCGTCGCGCACCGGCAGGAGGACCGTCACCTCCCCGATCTCTTCCAGGGTGCCAGGCGATTCCGGCAGAGGGGGGGCGGCGCGGCGCGCGAGGGCCGTGCGGACGGCAAGGGCCACGAGGCCGGCCCCCGAGAGGAGCGCGAAGAGATGGAGGAGGGCCAGAGGGGGGTTCTCAACCGCCGGTCTCCGGGAAGAAACCGGCGGCGGGTTTGTTACGTATCTACGATGTTAGCCCAACTTCTCCTCTAGCGCTCGTGCTACCTCCCCAGGCTCGGGGAAGCGGCCGGTCTGCTTCTTGGAGAAGAGGAGGTCGTTGCCGAGGGTGACCTCGAAACGGCCGCCGGTGCTCTTGACCAGCTGCGGATCGACGTCGAAGGCCTTCTTGAGCTCGTCCGCCAGACCGGCGGCGCGAGGGTAGTAGTTTCAGACGGTACAGTACTCGATGGTGAGGGTACGGGTCATGGGACGCCCTCCTTTCCGGCCCGATTATAGGACAGCCGGGGAGGGCCCCCGGGGAGCCGGGCCCTTGCGGTACCTCGGCAGACCCGTGTCT
>JAXDLD010000279.1:0-18161 GCA_034666805.1 Acidobacteriota bacterium | reverse complement strand
ACGGAGAGATCGGGCTCGCGTAGTGCGATGAGCTTTCTCAGGTTCTTGCCATGATAGCGGCGGTCGGCCCAGATGCAGGCCCGCTCCTCTTCCAGGTCTCTCACCACCGGGACGAATCTCTTGGGCGCGGGACCGTTCTCGAGCTTCTGGTAGGCCCCACCGGAAATCGCCGCTCCCAGATCCTCATAGGCCCGGAAATCCGAATAGAACAGGATCTTGTTCAGTTTCGTGGCGCCGCACTTCGGGTCCGCCTCGCACTGCTTGGCGACGTAGAGGATCAGCTCGCGAAACTTCTTGGTCTTGGCGTGCATGAGATCTCCCCTGGTCGGCAACACGGCGTAACGAAGCGAGTATACACTGAGGTGAGGAGAGGAGGAATCTACGGGCAGCTCGCTGCCGCCAGCTCCGCCACCGCGCTCGCTCCCACGGGTCCGAGCGACGTCGTCGGGTCCGCCGTGCGTAGGAAGTGCCAGCGCAGGTCTTCCCCTTGGGGGACGAAGACCTCGGGGCGGATCCTGGCCTCGAAGCGGCGGAGGACCGCGCTTAGGGACTCGCCGCGGGCGACCGCCTCGATGGCGTCGGCGGCGTCGCTCCCGGCCTTGCTGATATAGGTCTGCCAGACCGCCTCGCGGATCGAGACCGAGCCCATGGAGACGTTGGGCATCTTCGACACCCCGCGCTGGAGGAGGGCGATCTTCGCCTTGAGGCTCCGCTCGTCGTCCATGGCCTCGCGCTGCCAGGGGGTGTAGGGCTTGGGCACCAGGACGCTCGCTCCCAGGTGGATGTTGCCGATGATCCCCGTCCGGCTCGCCTCTTCGAGGAGGGCGGCGCGGGCGCGGGCGGCGAGGTCGAGGATGCCCTGGACGTCCGCCATCGTCTCTTCGGGCAGGCCGATGATGAAGTAGAGCTTGAGCTGGGTGAAGCCGTGGCGGAAGATCAGCCGGATCTTCTCCAGCAGGAAGTCGTTCTTGATCGGCTTCCCCATCTTCATCCGCAGCTCGTCGGTGCCGGTCTCGGGAGCGAGGGTGATCGAGCGGTCGCCCGAGGCGTGAAGGGCGGCGAGCACCCCGGGGGTCACCGCCGGGATGCGGATCGAGGAGACCGAGGTGCGGAAGCCGAGGTCGTTGGCGGCCAGGAGGATGGGCTCGATGTCGGGGTGGTCGCCCACCGCCGTGGCCACGAAGCCGAGCTGGTCGGTCACCGAGCGGGCGCGGTCGAGCGAGGCGAGGATGGCGTCGGTCGGGTGCCAGCGGAAACGGCCCATGCCGAAGGTCGCCCAGCAGTAGCGGCACTTCTCCGGGCAGCCGCGCGACATCTCGATCAGGAACTTGTCGGCGAACTCGGTCTTCGGGGTGACGATGCAGGTGGTGGGGAGGTACCCCGGCTCCCGCATCTGGGCCTCGGTGAGCTCCAGCTTGTGGAGCTTCGGGAACTCGCCCGCTCCCTCGGGGTGGTGCCAGGCCGGCACGTAGAACCCCGGCTGGTGGGCCAGCCGCTCGAGCACCGCCTCGCGGCCGTCCTCCTCCTCTAGGGCGGCGAGGAGGCCGGGCAGCACGTTCTCGGCCGCGCCGAGGGCGAAGGCGTCGACGAATTCCGCCATGGGGAGCGGGTTGATGGCGGCGCAGGAGCCGCCGATCACTACGACCGGGTCCTGCGGCCGGCGCGCGCTCCGCCGCATGGGGATGCCGGCGCGCTCGAGCATCGAGAGGAGATGGACGTAGTCCTGCTCGAAGGAGACCGAGAAGGCGATGCAGCGGAAGTCGTTGAGCGGCCGGTCCGACTCGACCGAGAGCGGCATGGCGGCGGTATCGGCGCCATCGGTGAAGAAGCGCTCGCAGGACCAGTCCGGCCGGGCATGGACCAGCTCGTAGACCCGCTGGAACCCCAGGCTCGACATGCCCACGTGATAGCTGTTGGCATAGGCCAAGGCCAGCCGGTTCCCGCCGTGCCGCGGAAAGCGGGTCACGAACCGCTCGGCGGCGCGGAAAGGGGACCAGTCGTGGGAGCGGGGATGCTTCATGGCGATCTGACAGTCTACGGCATAAAGCCTTGAACCAGAACGGGCAGGGAGGGTCCGGCATTCCGGGGGAAGCCCGCAGAGGCGAGGCTCAAGCGGCAATCCGGTCCTCCGCGACGGCATTCCCTTCTGCGAGACGGAATTCTGTCCTGCGGCGGCCGCAGTGCGCGATGCAACCGCCGCATTTCGAAATTCGCGCCCCGCAAAGGGATCTGCGGGGGCTACGGAATGCTCTGCGGGGGCCCCAGTCCAGAATTGAGGACGGAATTCCACTCTGGGAGGGCTGCGGAGTGGAATGCGAGCGTCTACCCGCTGACCTTCCCCACCGCGCGGACCTGCACCTTGACCTCCTTCTCCACCCGCAGGAGGAAGAAGCTCGGGTCCTTCAAACCCCACTGCACGTAGGGGATCGCCAGCACCCCGGTGGCGGTCACCCGGTCGTCCTTGGCCGTGGCGACGGCGGGGAGGGCGACGGGATGGCTCGCGCCGTGGAAGTCGAGGGTGCCGTGGAGCTGCAGCTCGCTCCGGCCCTCGCGATGGAGCTCGCCGTCGACGCGCTCGACGTGGAGGACGGCCTGCGGGTAGCGGGCGGTCTCCAGGATCTTCTCGTGCATCTTCTTGTCCCGCCGCGAGTTGCCGGTCGAGGCGCTGATCATGTCGAGGACGATCTCGCCCGACGCCTTGCCGGTCGCGACGTCGAGCTGGACCTTCCCCGCCGGCACCCGGAGGCTTCCCTTGACCGAGTGCAGGGTGGCGCCGAAGCCGAAGGTGACCTGGGTGGCCTGGGGGTCGAGGTCGAAGGTCAGGGTCTGGGCCGCCGCGGACGCGGCGAGCGCCAGGATCAGGACGAGGAGCAGAGCGGTGGTCCGCAACCGGAGCATGGCAGTTCTCCCTTAAAGACACGACATCGTATAGTAGATGAACTCAAGCTGGGCTGGCGACCAGCCGCCAGGCGAGGCGGAGCGCGCCGTCGAGCCCGAGCCGCCGGGCCGGCAGGGTCCGGCCGTGAATCCCCAGGAGCCGCGAGAAGAGCGCCGGCTCGGCGGCAAGCGCCGCCACCGCGCGGCGGCGGAGGGCCGGGCGACGCTCGCAGGCGAGGACCAGGCCCGTGATGAACGCCGGCAGGCGGCCGATCCGCCGATGGGCGGCGGCGTAACGGGCGAGGTCGCCAGCCGAGAGCGCAGAGACGAGGGCCGCCGCCTGGTGGAAGGACACGGCCAGCCCCTCGCCGGTGATGGCGTCGAGGTAGCCCGAGGCGTCCCCCACCAGGGCGACCGGGCCGCGGACCACCCCGCGGACCCGCTGGAGGAGCGGGCCCGCGCCGCGGTCGCGCGACGTGTGGGTAGCCCCGGCCAGCTGGGCGGCGAGCTTCGGTAAGCGGCCGAGGAGGTCGTCGAAACCCCTCGCCGCCCCGCTCCAGAGCATCGCCACCCCGATCTCCTCCGGGGATACCGGGGTGACGTAGGCCTCGCACTTCGGTCCCCAGTGGACCTCGACCCGATCGCTCCAGGGGGCCAGGGCGTAGTGCCGGCGCACCCCGAAGCGGCGGCGCTGGCCCGGTGGAACCGGTGGTCCGTCGAGCCCCGCCCAGCGCCGCACCGAAGAGAGGAGGCCGTCCGCCCCCACGACGAAGCGGGCGGCGACGGTCCCCGCCTCGGTCTCGACTCCGGAAGAGGAGAGCCCGCGGACAGGCACCCCCCAGCGCAGCTCGACCCCCACCTCGGCGGTGCGGGCGACGAGGGCGCGGTGGAGGGCGAGCCGGCGCACTCCGAGCCCCGGTGCCCCGGGGAAGATGCCGTCGGCCACCAGCTCGCCGTCGACGTAGCGGATGCCGCGGATGGGATGGCTCTCGCCGGGCGGCAGCCGAACCCCGAGCTCGGCGAGGCAGGCCGCGGCATCCGGCATCAGCCCCTCGCCGCAGGCCTTCTCGATCGGCGGCTGGCGGCGGTCGAGTACGATCGCGGAGAGCCCGGCGAGGCGGGCGCCGATCGCCGTGGCGAGCCCGGCCGGGCCGCCGCCGATCACCGCCACGTCGACCGTCTCGGAGATCTCAGCCATCCGCCCCTCCGCCGCGCCGCCGGAGCCGGGTACGGGCGTAGGCGAGCTGGGAGCGCGCCACCGCTCCGGCCAGGCGGAGCGAGGTCACTTTCTGCGGCGGCTTGAGCTCACCTTCGAGGTAGAGGCGCAGGGCCTCGCTTCGCCGCAGCTTGCCGGAGGAGGTGCGCGGGAGGGTGCCCGGGGCGAGCGTCACCACCCGGTCGACGGCCAGGCCGGTGGCACCGAGGACGGCGCTGCCGCAGGCCGTGGGCAGGGCCGCGACCTCCTCGGCCGGCGCACCCCGCCGCCGCTCGACGAAGAGGGCGAGGAGCTCCCCCTCGCCCCCCTCGGGGAGCCAGCTCGCCGCCACCACGCAGCCGGCGCGCACCCCCGGCACCCCCTCGACGGCACGCTCGATCTCCTCCGGCGAGTGGTTGCGGCCGCGCAGGATGACGACGTCCTTGGCCCGGCCGGTCAGGTAGAGCTCGCCGTCTGCCAGGAAGCCCAGGTCGCCGGTGTCGAGCCAGCCGCCCTGGAGCGCCCGGGCGGTGGCCTCGGGGTCGTCCAGGTAGCCGTCCATGAGCGACGGCCCCGACGCCCAGATCCGCCCCACCCGGCCCTCGGGAAGGTCGCGACCCTCGGGCTCGGCGGAATCGACGATCCGCAGCCGGAAGCCGGGAATCGGTCGGCCCACCGAGACGATCTCCCGACCCTGCTCGGGGACCGCTGCCGGCCGCGCCACCCCCTCCCGCGACAGCGCCTCGCGATCGAAGCGGCCGATCCGGTAGGGGCGGCCGATCTCCGAGAAAGTGACGGCGAGGGCCGCTTCGGAGAGGCCGTAGACCGGGGTGAGCACCCCGGGCCGCAATCCATAGGGAGCAAAGCGCGCCTCGAAGGCGTGGAGCACCGAGGGGGAGACCGCCTCGGCGCCGTCGAGCGCCGTCACCCAGGAGGAGAGGTCGACCCCGGCCAGCTCGCTCTCGGGGATGCGCGAGGCGCAGAGGGCATAGGCGAAGTTGGGGGCCGGCGAGATCGTCGCCCGGTAGCGCGAGAGGGCGCGCAGCCAGAGGGCCGGCCGGGCCACGAAGTGCTCGGGGCCGATGAGGGTCAGGGTGGCGTCCCGCGAGAGCGCCGGGAAGACGCAGCCGATGAGCCCCATGTCGTGATAGAGCGGCAGCCAGGAGACGGCGCTGTGTTTGAGCGCCGGGGTGTCGCGCCAGAAGCCGTTCAAGATCGCCACCTGGGCGAGGATGGCGCGATGGGAGAGGGCGACCGGTTTGGGATCGACGGTGGTGCCGGAGGAGAACTGGACGAGGGCCAAGTCGGCGGACTTGACCGCGGCGGGTCGCGGCGGGCCGGACGGGAGCTCCGCGAGCGTCCGGCAGCCGAGGGCCGGCCGGGCCTCGGCCATGCTCTCCCCCAGGATGCGCTCGACCCGCCGGTCGGCGAGGACCACCCGGGCCCGGGTCCGTGCGAGCATGCGGGCGGTGCGGTGCAGGTACTCGGCGAGCCGGCCGAGCCGGACCGGCGGGTAGAGGGGGACCGGCACGGCGCCGGCCAGGAGGACGCCGAAGAAGCCGGCGAAGAACTCCGGCGAGGTGGGGAAGATCAACGCCACCCGGTCGCCGGGCTCGACCCCCAGGGCCTGGAGCCCGCCGCAGGCGGCGAGCGAGCGCTCCCGCACCTCCGCCCAGCCCAGGAAATCCGCCCGTTCGTCGCGGCCGACGAAGCGCAGGCCCCCCTCCGGATCGTGGCCGGCGGCGGCCAGGAGGTCGTTCAGGGTCTCAAGCGGCAAGCTTCCTCTCCACGATGCCGACCAGGTCCCCCACGGTCTCGATCCCCGCCTCCTCTTCCTCGCCGAGCAGGATCTGGAAGCGGTTCTCGACCTCGGCGGCCAGGGTCAGCAGGCGGATCGAGTCGAGCCGCAGATCTTCGACCAGCCGCATCTCGGGGGTCACCGGACCCTCCCAGCCCAGGTGCTCGCGGGCCACGGCGGCGATGCCGGCGAGGATCGAGGCCTGGTCCTGGGGTGGGTTCATAGGGGGTAGTCCTCGGCGAGCCTACCAGGGTTCATCTCGGGGTCCGCCCCCCGCCGGGGAGGAAGCGCGGCCGGCCGGCGAAGACGCTGCCGTAGCTCGACACCTCGGAGAGGGCCTTCTCCTCGGCCCGGATCCGCACCCGGAGGAGGAGAGCGTCGGCGAGGCTCCAGACGATCGCCGTCCACCAGGCGGTGTGCACGAGAGGGAGGGTGGCGATCTCGACGATCACGGCCAGGTAGTTGGGATGCCGGGTGAAACGGTAGGGGCCGGCCGCGATCGGCGCCGAGCCGGGGAGGACGAGGATACGGGTCGTCCAGCGCCCGCCGAGGGTCGCGATCACCCAGTAGCGCAGAGCCATCGAGCCGAGGAAGCCGGCGAGGGCGACCGCCGCGAGGACCGGCAGGAAGGGCCGGCCGAGGAGCCAGACCTCGAGCGGGCAGGCGAGGAGCCAGAGGGTGTGGAGGAGGACCATCCACGGGTAGTGACCGGCCCCGACCTCGACCGCGCCTTGCTTCAGGAGGCGCTGGCGGTTGCGGCTGGCGATCCGCAGCTCGCACAGCCGTTCGACCGCGGCGAGCCCCACGAGAACGGTGTAGAGGACGCGGGTATCACCCCAGAGATGGCCGAAAATCATGCCGCCTTCCTACCAGCGCAGCAGCACCAGCTCCGAGCAGAAGCCGGGACCCATGGCGAGGAGCATGCCGTAGCTCCCGGGCGGCGGCCGGTGGGAGGCCAGGGTGTCCGCGAGGACCAGGAGCACCGAGGTCGAGGAGAGGTTGCCCACCTCACGCAGGCTCTTCCAGGTGACGGCGAGGGCGTCCGGCGGCAGCTCCAGGCTCTCCTCCATGGCCTCCAGCACCTTGGGGCCGCCGGGGTGGCAGACCCAGGAGGCGATGTCGGCGCGGGTCAGGCCCTGCTCGGCGAGGAAGGCGTCGACGTCGGCCCGCAGATGGTCGCGCACCACCTGCGGCACGTCGGCCGAGAGGACGATCCGGAACCCGTGCTCCGAGATGTCCCAGCCCATGACCCGCTCGGAGTCGCGGTAGAAGACCGAGCGGCTGGCGACGATCTCGGGCCCGTCTGGTGCTGACACCGGGTGCTCGTCGCCGACCACGACGACGGCGGCGGCGCCGTCGCCGAAGAGGCCGGAGGCGATCAAGTTGGGGATCGACAGGTCCTCGCCCTGGAGGGTGAGCGAGCAGAGCTCGACCGAGAGGAGGACCGCCACCTGGTCCGGGTAGGCGCGGACGTAGTCGGCGGCGCGCGAGATGCCGGCCGCCCCGGCGACGCAGCCGAGACCGAAGATCGGCATCCGCCGCACCCGCGGCGGCAGGCTCAGGCGGTTCATCAGCCGGGCGTCGACCGAGGGGGTGGCGACCCCGGTCACGGTGACGAAGATGAGGGCGTCGACGTCATCGACCGCGAGGCCGGCCCGCCCCAGGGCGTCGAGGACCGCCGCCGCCCCGACCTCCTGGGCGACCCGGATCCAGGCGTCGTTGGCCTTCCCCCAGGTAGTGAGGGTGTCGTACTCGGCGATCGGCAGGGCCAGGTGCCGGCCGCCCACGAGGACGTTCCGGTGTAGCCGCTCCAGGCGCTCGGGGTTGAAATAGCGCGGGGTGAAGCGGCGCTTCAAGGCTTCCAGGAGGGCGTCCTGGTCGTAGTAGTGCGGAGGGAGGGCCTTGCCGACCGCGGCGATCTTCAAGCGCCCGGGCTCTCCGTGCCGACCATCAGGGCCAGGTCTCCGCGCCTCGTGCCAGGAAGCCCAGGAGCAGGCCGCAGAGCGAATAGAGGACGAACCAGGAGAAGGCCATCGACCACCAGGGCCCCGGCTTGACGCCGCCCTGGCCGACGACCGCCACGACGAGGAGCGGGCCGCGGAAGACCCAGGCGATCCAGCCGGTCAAGAGGCCGGAGACGAGCTCCCGGCCCGGCCGGAGGACGAGGAGGAAGAGGGCCGAGAGACCGAGCGCCTCCAGGCACCAGGTGCCGAGCACCACCCAGCCGGGGAGGCTGTGCGAGCCGGCGCCGCCCAGGCGGGCGAGGAGCGCCGGGTCGGGGGCCAGGCCGAACGCCTCGAGCGCGAAGTTGAAAAGCGCCATGGTGAGGATCAGCAACGGCAGCGCGAAGAGCAGGAATCGTCTCAATCCGAAAGCATGATAGCTCCATCCCCCTTCTACGGTGCCAATCCGATGCCAGTTCATCCGGAAGCCTCGGCAGTGCCGTATCCTTCCTGTGGAGGAAGAGCACCGGCCGCGGCGCTGTTGTGGTCGGAGAGACCGCTTCCTCGCCAGCTCCCATGATCGCCCCCGAGACCTCACCCCTGGACCCCGCGACGCCGCCCAGAGTCGAGCTGCGCTCGCTCGACACCCTCTGGTTCCAGGTCGGCGGGACGGTCTGCAACCTCGCCTGCACCCACTGCTTCATCTCCTGCTCGCCCACCAACCACACGCACGAGATGATGCCGCTGGCCGAAGTCGAGCGCTACCTCGTGGAGGCGGCGGCCCTCGGGGTCCGCGAGTACTACTTCACCGGCGGCGAGCCTTTCCTGAACCCCGGCATGGAGGCGATCCTCGCGGCGACCCTGGCGGTCGGGCCGGCCAACGTCCTCACCAACGGCCTCCTCCTCGACCCGGCGCGCTGCCGACGCCTGAAAGCCCTGGAGGACGCCGCCGACTACTCGCTCGATCTTAGGGTGTCGCTCGACGGCTATGACGCGGCGACCAATGACCCGATCCGCGGCGAGGGGACCTTCGAGCGCATCTTGGGCGGCATCCGGAACCTCGTGGCGGCGGGGTTGAACCCGGTGATCACGGTCACCGAGGTCTGCCGGGAGGCGAGCGCGGATGAGGGGAAGGCCCGCTTCTTCGCCCTCCTCCGCTCGCTCGGGGTCGAGCGGCCGCGCCTCAAGGTCCTCCCCGTCTTCCAGATCGGCGCCGAGGCCGAGCGCGGCGGCGCCTATGCGAGCTGGCAGCGGCTGCGCGAGGGCGAGGGCGAGATGGCGGAGGGGAGTTGGGACCACCTGCAGTGCAGCGCCTGCCGGATGGTGACCGACCAGGGGGTGTGGGTCTGCCCCATCCTCGTCAACGAGCCCTCGGGCCGGATGGGCGAGACCCTGGCCGATACCCTGGGCGGCTTCGGGCTCTCCCACCCGGCCTGCTGGACCTGCCACGTCTACGGCGTAAGCTGCAAGACCTGAGACATGGCGAACCGGGTTCCAGAAGAAGAAAACGAGAAGGCGAAGAGGGAGCGCGAGCGGCTGACCGCGCACCGGGGTCTCGCGACCTGGGGCGAGAAGCTGGTGCCGCTCGGGCAGTTCCACGCGGCGGCCCAGGCGGAGGGCCAGACGCTCTCGCCCGAGGAGCGGGAAGCGGCGGCGGCGGCCTACCTTACGATTGCGCCAGACCCGACGCCGGTCGAAGGGCCCTTCTCGCGGATCGCGGTCTTCGGCGGGGTCTACAACAACCACCTGGCACTCGCCGAGCTATTGGCGGACGCGGCGCGGCGGGGGGCCGAGGCGGTCTATTGCCTGGGCGACTTGGGCGGGTTCGGCCCCAACCCGGAGAAGGTCCGGCCCCTCCTCGCCGAGGGCGGCGTGCGGGCGATCCAGGGCAACTACGAGGAGTCGCTCGCCTCCGGCCGGGAGGACTGCAACTGCGGCTACACCGATCCGCGGGACAACTACTTCGCCGAGATCTCCTACCGCTACACCGAGACCCGGTGCTCGCCGGATTTCAAGGCCTGGATGGGCACCCTGCCGCGCCGGCGGCGGGTGCGGGTGGGTAAGCGCGAGCTGCTCTTGGTCCACGGCTCGCCGCGGCGGATCAACGAGTTCCTCTTCGCGAGCACCTCGCCGGTCCCCTTCCTCGAGGTGCTCCTCACCCAGAACCGTTGCGACGCCCTGCTCTCGACCCACACCGGCCTTCACTGGCACCGCCGGCTCCCCTCCGGGCGGGACGCGATCAACGTCGGGGTGATCGGCCGGCCGGCCAACGACGGCGCGACCCATGTCTGGTACGCCCTCCTGGAGGAGCGCGGAGGGGATCTCGCGGTCGACCTCCTCCCTCTCCCCTACGACCATCAGGGGCTGGCGGCGGAGATGCGCCGCGAGCGCCTGCCGGAGGAGTTCGTCGCGACCATCCTCTCCGGCTGGTGGACCACCTGCCTGGAGATCCTGCCGGCCCGGGAGCGGGCCGCCTCCCGTTTTTGAGCAAACGCCGAGGAGCGCACGAGATGACTCAGGGCAAGCCGCACGTCGCCATCCTGGGCTCCGGCCCGACCGGCCTCGAAGCCGGCCTCGCCGCCGCCGAGGCCGGGCTCCCCTTCACCCTCTACGAGGCCGCCCCCGAGGTCGCCGGCAACGTTCGCGCCTGGGGGCACGTCCGTCTCTTCACCCCGTGGGAGATGAACGTCTCGCCGCGCATGCGCCGGAGCCTCGAAGCGGCCGGATTCCAGGGCCCCAGCGGTGCGGACTGCCCCACCGGCAGCGAGCTGGCCGACCGGCTCTTCGCACCCCTGGCGGCCCTCCCGTCCGTAGCGCCGAACCTGAAGCTCGGCACCCGGGTGCTGGCGGTAGGCCGGGAAGGTCTCTTGAAGCACGAGGAGATCGCCACCCCCGAGCGCGGCCGGCGCCCCTTCCGGCTCCTCCTGAGGGATGCTGCCGGCCGGGAGTGGACCGAGCGGGCGGACCTGGTGATCGACTCGACCGGCACCTACGGCCACCCCAACAGCCTGGGAGACGGCGGCATCCCCGCCCCTGGCGAGCGCGATCTGGGGAGCGCCATCCGCCGCGACATCCCGGACTTCGGGCGGGAGGTGGCGGAGTGGGCGGGGAAGACGGTGCTCCTTGCCGGTGCCGGCCACTCGGCGCAGACCGCCGCCCGCGAGCTGGCCGACCTCGCCCGCCAGGCTCCGGGCACGCGGGTGATCTGGGCACTCCGCAGCTCCGAGCCCGGCTGGGGTGCGCAGGTGGACGATCCTCTGCCCGAACGCGCCCGGCTCACCGCGACCGCGGCCGAGCTGGCCTCTGGCGCCTCGCCCGCCATCGAGCCCCACCGCGGCGTGGCCGTCGAGTCGATCGCGAGGAAGAACGGCAAGCTGGAGGTGGTGCTCCGGAACGGCGCCGGGCCGGAGACCGTGGCCGTCGACCGCATCCTCGCCTTGACCGGCTACGTCGGCGACGCCGGGCTCTACCGTCAGCTCCAGGTCCACGAGTGCTACGCCACCTCCGGCCCGATGAAGCTCTCCGCCGCCCTCTTAGGAGCCGGCGCGGGCGACTGCCTGGCCCAGACCACCCACGGTGTCGAGACCCTGAAGAACCCCGAGCCAGGGTTCTTCATCCTCGGGAGCAAGTCCTATGGACGGAACAACACGTTTCTGATGCGGGTGGGGTGGCAGCAGGTGGCGGAGGTGTTTGGGGTAGTGGGGGGCGGGGTGTAGGAGGCGAGGTCCGACATCTCTGCGCCGGGCCTCTGGGCCTGTATGTGTCTCCCGATAGGCGGCTCCCTCGTCAGCCTGCCCGCCGCTTCGCGATCAATTCTCGCACCTCAGGTACAAGCTCGACGGGCACCCTAGTCAAGCAACTGAATCAAAACCCTGAAGGGGCACCTGGGCTGGCCAAGGCTACCGACCCCCACCCCTTCGGGGTGGCACCCGGGATGCTCGCTCTCGAACACTTGCGACTGTACCGAGACCCTGGGTCAAGGGGGAGGGCCGCCCTCCCCAACTTCAATGGTACCCTCAGAGGTCGCGAGGATCTCGGGCACTGACGTCGGCGAGGAATCTCCAGGAGCGGAAACTTAAAGGCCAGGATGAAACCTCCCTAAACTCCGAAAAAGTCTCCCTAAACTCCAAATGCCCCTCGCTAAACTGAAATGCGCAGCGTCTAAACTCCGAAGGAACCTGCCTAAACTGAATGGCGTGGCCTCAAAAGTCATTTAGTCGCTGGATAAACTGAAACGCGCGGCCTCAAAACTCAGAATGCCCCTCGATAAACTGAATCACGGACACGCTAAACAGTTTTTGCAGGCCTAGAAAGTGGTTTAGAGACGTTCCGTGAAGTTTTAGGGACGTTTCGCGGAGCTTTGGGGACCTCCGTGCTTCCTTTTACTACGCTCCGACCTTGCTTGGAGACCTCCGTGGCCGGGTTAGAGAGGCCGGATCGGTCGCTAAAGACCCAGCGAACGCCGTTGGCGAAGCTCGAATCAACCTCGGAGGCAGCCTGGAGCCGTTTACCGGCCCGGCATCACCCTTATCGCGGTCTGCCTAGCCCGACCGGCGGCTTCGAGCCGGCGGGGAGGCGCCCGCTCGGCCTCCTGAGGTAGACTCCCCAGTCCATGAAGTACTTCGGTCAACCCGACTTCCAGCATGGGGAGGTCCCGGCGGTGGGGGTCCTCCTCGCCAACCTGGGGACTCCCGATGCTCCCACGGCGCCGGCCCTACGCCGGTATCTGCGCGAGTTCCTGCTCGACCCGCGGGTGATCGAGATGAACCGTGCCCTGTGGTGGACGATCCTCCACGTGGCCATCCTTCCGACCCGGCCGAAGGTCTCGGCGGCGCTCTACCGGAAGGTCTGGACCGCGGAGGGGTCGCCCCTCCTCGTCATCAGCCGGCGCCAGGCGGCGGCGGTGGCGGCGGTCCTTGCGCGCGAGGTCGGGACTCCCCTCCATGTCGCGGTCGGCATGCGCTACGGCAACCCCTCGATCCGCGCCGCCCTCCGCGAGCTCGCCGGGAAGGGGTGCCGGCGCATCCTCGTCCTGCCGCTCTACCCGCAGTACGCCGCGGTCACCACCGGCTCGACCTTCGACGCCGTCGCCGCCGAGCTCGCGACCTGGCGCTGGGTGCCGGAGGTCCGCACGGTCCACCACTACCACGACGTGCCCGCCTACACCGACGCCCTCGCCGCCTCGATCCGCGAGGCCTGGGCGACAGGGGGGCAGGCCGAGAAGCTCCTCTTCTCCTTCCATGGCATCCCGCAGCGCTACTTCGACGCTGGCGACCCCTACTTCTGCAATTGCCACAAGACCGCCCGGCTCGCCGCCGAGCGGCTCGGCCTGCCGCGCGAGCGCTGGGAGATCTCCTTCCAGTCGCTCTTCGGCCGCGAGGAGTGGATCAAGCCCTACAGCGAGAAGACGATCAAGGCCATGGCCCGCTCCGGCGTCAAGAGTCTCGACGTCGTCTGCCCCGGCTTCTCGGCCGACTGCCTGGAGACCCTGGAGGAGATCGACGAGCAGAACCGCGAGTTCTTCCTCCATGCCGGCGGCGAGAGCTACCGCTACATCCCGGCGCTCAACGACCGCCCCGACCATGTGCGGGTGCTCGCCGACATCGTCCAGGCGAACCTCGCCGGCTGGGTGGTGCCCGCCGGTCAGTGGGACGCCAAGCGGGCGCGGGCCGAGGCGGAGGCCTCGCGGCAACGGGCCGAAGCCTTGGCCGCCGCCCCGATCCCCTTGGATGGCGGGTATGGTTCCTGATTTTCCGTCCTTACCGAATCTCACTTCTCCAGGAGGAGCATATGAACAGGCTTCCACTCCGGAAGGCCGCTCTCGCGATCGCCGCCTTGTCGCTCGCCGTCAGCGCTTCCGCCCAGCAGATCGACCTTCCCCGTCCCAGCCCCAACGCCAGCGTCACCCAGAACATCGGCATCACCGAGGTCTCCATCCACTACAGCCGGCCCGGGGTCAAGGGTCGGAAGATCTGGGGCGCCCTCGTGCCCTACGGCGAGGTCTGGCGGACCGGCGCCAACGAGAACACGACGATCCGCTTCAGCACCCCGGTCAAGATCGAGGGCCACGAGCTGCCGGCCGGCCTCTACGGCCTCCAGACCCTCCCCACCGCGGGCGAGTGGACGCTCATCCTCTCCAAGGACGCCGACCAGTGGGGGGCCTTCTCCTACAAGCAGGAGCACGACGCCCTGCGGGTCCAGGTCAAGCCGCAGCCGGCGGAGATGCAGGAGCGGATGAGCTTCGACTTCGCGGACTTGACCGACACCGCGGCCAAGGTGGTGCTGCGCTGGGAGAAGGTGGCCGTGCCGTTCACCGTCGAGGTGGACACCCCGAAGCTGGTCGAGGCCAAGGCCAAGACGGCGATCGGCTGGCGGGGCCCCTACCAGGCGGCCTCCTACTGCATGCAGAACAACGCCTGCCTGGACGACGCCGGCAAGTGGCTAGACGCCTCGATCGCCCTGGACGGCAACTTCAACAACTACCGCGCCAAGGCCGACCTCCTGGCCCAGAAGGGCGACAGGAAGGGCGCCGTCACCTACGGCGAGAAGGCCCTCGCCGCGGCCAAGACGGCCCAGGGGCAGCAGGCCCCGGCGGCCGACGCCGTCTCGGCTCTGGAGAAGAAGGTCAGCGACTGGAAGAAGAAGTAGCGACGGCCAACCCGGCGAGCCAGTCCGGCAGCTCGACGACGCTCGGAAGACAGGCGAGGGGCTCGAACCGCAGGAGCTCCTCCCTGTCCTGGGAGCCGGAGAGGACGGCCAGGCCGGCCATCCGCGCGGCCCGGGCCATCTCCAGGTCGTAGACCGTATCCCCGATCATCACCGCCTCCTCCGCCCGCACTCCGAGCTCGGAAAGGATGTCGAGGAGCATCCTGGGGTGGGGCTTCGAAGGCGCCTCGTCGACCGTCCGCGTAGCCTGGAAGAGGCCGGCCAAGCCGCTCGTCTGGAGCGCGTAGTCGAGGCCACGCCGGCTCTTGCCCGTGGCGATCCCTAAGAGGTAGCCCTCGTCCGCCAGCCGCCGCAGCATCTCCGGAACGCCGGGGAAGAGGAGCGGCTGGTTCTGGTAGGTCGACAGCCAGTGCGCGCGGTAGGTTTCGAGCACCCGGGAGTAGAGCTCCGCGTCGCAGCCGGGGATGAGCTGGTCGATGGTCTCCCGGAGACCCAGCCCGACGGTGTTGCGGATCACCGCGTCGGGATGCTCGGGAAGGCCCAGCTCGCGCAGCATGGCCTGAGCGCAGGCGACGATCACCGCCACGGAGTCCATGAGCGTGCCGTCCCAATCGAAGACGACGAGCTTGAAGGGAAGTGGGTTGGTAGGCATCGGCTCCTTCGTGCGACAGGCCCATCTTCTCAGACGGACGGCTCTTCTACAATCCGCTCCCGCCGCTCCCAGCACCTTTCGGCTCGAAGAGCCAGACGTCGGCCCCGACCAGCTCCCGGTGCTCGCGTAGGGCATAACGCTCGCGGAGGAAGGCGAGGAAGCCGTCTTCGACCGGCAGGTGCCCGGCGAGCAGCCAGACTCGCCCCGGCCGCCGAGCATCGAGCAGTGCCCGCGCCGCCGGCACGTCGGCGGCCGTGCCGGCGACGAGGTCGACCCGCCGCGGTGATCCCAGGCGGGCGAAGTAGTAGTCGAAGTACTCGCGGTGGTAGGCACGGCCGATCACGACCGAGCCGGCGGGATCGGGATCGCTCGCCACGACCTCCGCCACGGCCTCCCGGAACTGCTCCTTCCCGGGCACGACGTAGTAGCGCATGCCGAAGAGGAGATGGGCGAGGAGGCCGGCCACGAGCAGGGTCCCGAGCGCCGCCCGGCGCCATCCCGTGGCGAGGACGGTGACCGACCGCGCGAGCAGCAGGTAGGCGGCGGGCAGGCCGACGATCAGGTTGCGGTTGGTGAGGAGTGGAAACGACAGATAGGAGACGGTGATCGCCCCGAGGAGCGGCACGACGAGCCAGAGGGCGAGGAGGGTGCTCGGGGCGATTGGCCCGATCCGGCGCTCGGCGTCTGCGGAAGCGGGGGCGCGCCGGGTATACCGGGCATAGAGGAGGCCGAGGAGCCCGAGAGCCAGGACCACGGCGGCAACGGTGCGGGAGTAGTTGAAGAGGAATTTCAGGTACTCGGTCACCGACCGCAGGCCGGGAGGCTCGATCCAGGCCCAGGACCCGGAGTGCCGCCGCTGCCGCAGCAGGTAGATCATCCCGGGGATGTAGCCAGCGAGAACGGCCCCCCAGGTGACGAGAACGGCGCGCCGGCGCCGGCTCAAAAGGAACGCGAGCAGCCCCTCTAAGAAGACGAGGCCCGCCCCGAAGTGGTGGAGGTAGCAGCAACCGAGAGCCGCCAGGATATAGCCCGCGATAAGGCCGATGGGCGAGGAACCCCCCTCGTCCCAGCGCCGGAGGAGGGCGATCCAGAAGCAGCTCGCGACGAGCACCAGGAGGAGCAGGAGGCTGTAGGGCCGGGCCTCCTGGCTGTAGTAGATCGAACACCAGAAGACGGTGAGGAGGCCGGCGGCGAGGAGCCCCTCGGCGGTTCCGTAGAGCAGCCGGCCGAGGACGAAGATGGCGGCGATCGACAGCACCCCGGCGATGGCGGAGGGGAAGCGCAGCGCCGCCTCCGAGTCCCCCCAGGCACGCTCGACGAAGTGGAGGAGGAGGTTGTGGACCGGCGGGTGCCCATCCTGGGCGAGGGTCTTGGCGAACACCTCGCTAGCGGTCGGCGCGCCGCTCACCCGGCGGCTGTCGAGCTCGTCGTTCCACAGCGACTCCCGGCCAAGACCGTAGAAGCGCAGGCCGGCCCCCAGGAGGAGCAAGAAGGCGAGGAGGAGGAGCGGACCGTTCCGGCGCGCGCCGCTCGCGGTCACTCCGCGGCTCCCGCCGGGTCGAGCGGGGTGTAGACCACCCCGCCGACCACCGAGTCGTCGAGGCTGGGGGCGGCGCCGTCCCGGCGCCGGGTGACGATCCGCCGCTCGACCCAGCTCCCGGGCGGCACCGACGCCCCGTAGCCCAGGATGACCTCGCGGAGAGTGCTCCCCTCGCCCACCCGCGACCCCGGCAGGAGGACCGAGCGCTCGACCCGCGCACCCTCGCCCACCCGCGCTCCGGCCTCGACCGCGGCCTCCTTGAGCCTCACCCGGGCCGCGATCTCCGCCTCCGGCGACACCCAGGAGCGGCGCCAGAGCCGCGCCGGCCATCCCGCCCGCGCCCATTCGAGCGAGGCATCGAGGAAACGCCGCGGAGTGCCGAGGTCGTGCCAGGGGCGGGAGGTGACGAGCGAGCCCAGCCGGCCGCCCTCGGCGAGAAGCGGGGAGTAGAGGTCGCGGACGATGTCGGACGGACCGGGACCCACCCGATCGAGGAGCGCCGGGGAGAAGACATGGGCGCCGGCGAAGACCAGCCGCCGGAGGGCCGCCGGCTCCACTTCGTCGCGACCACGCCGGAAAGAGAGGATTTCCCCCTCCCGGCCGATGCCGACCCCGCCGCCGAAGGCCTGGGGGTCGGCGCGGCGGGTGAGGAGGAGGGTGGCTGCGGCGGAGCCGGCCTGGTGGGCCCGGATGAGCCGCTTGAGCGGCCAGGGGCAGAGGCTGTCGCCGTTGATCAGCAGCACGAGGTCCGCTTGGGAGAGGAAGTCGCGCAGGGGATGGAGAGCGCCGCCCGTGCCCAGCAGCTCGGGCTCCTCGGAGTAGATCAGGGGGATGCCCGCGAAACGCTCGCCGAAGCGGTCTCTTATCTGGTCCCCTTGATAGTGGAGGTTGATCGCCACCGCCTCACAGCCGACCGCTGCGAGCTGGGCCAGGGTGTGCCCGAGGATCGGCACCCCGAGGACCGGCAGGAGCGGCTTCGGCGCCGACTCGGTGAGCGGACGGAGCCGCGTGCCGAGCCCGGCCGCGAGCACGAGAGCCTTGAGGCGCGCCGCAGGCACGGCTCAGCGGAAGACCATCTCCGGCGGGGCGTCCGGGTGCTCCTTCAAGTAGTCCTCGTAGAGGCGCAGGTAGGAGCGCTTCTCGCCCTTCTCCGCGTCGAGCCCGCAGCGCCTGGCGACCGTCTCGGCGCCGTCGCCCTCGAACTCGGCGAAGTCGCCGATGGGCGTGTGGTCGAGGGCGATGGTCACCCCGCCCAACTGCCACTCCTCGCGCATCTTCTGGTAGCGCCGCACCACCGTGTAGCCCAGGTTGGCGAACAGGGCCCGCGCCTCGTCGGCGTTCTCGATCTCCACCTCACGCTCCTCGCGCACCTTCATGTTCCCCTCCATGCGGAGCGGCCCCTTGAAGGTGAGCCGAGCGCGCTGGCCGTCGGTGCGCAGGCGGAGGATACGGCCCGAGGAGAGCAGCTCGGCGTCGCGGTCCAGGATCCA
>JAXDLD010000278.1:0-2854 GCA_034666805.1 Acidobacteriota bacterium | reverse complement strand
CCGCCGCTCCGCCACATGGGGACGCTCGGCGGCAATCTCTGCGTCGACACCCGCTGCACCTACTACGACCAGACCGAGGAGTGGCGGCGCTCGATCGGCTACTGCCTGAAGGCGGAGGGAACGGTCTGCTGGGTGGCACCGGGCTCCGAGCGTTGCCTCGCCCATGCCGCCTCGGATTCCGCCCCCATGCTTTGCGCTCTCGGGGCGCGGGTGACCCTCGTCTCTAGTGAGGGCGAGCGGGCGATCCCGGTCGAGGCGCTCTATCGGGACGACGGCATCGCCTACCTCGCCAAGCGGCCGGACGAGATCCTCACCGGCGTCCTCCTCCCCAGGGAGAGCGACGCCTCGGTCTGCCGCTCCGCCTTCTGGAAGCTCCGCCGCCGCGGCTCGATCGACTTCGCCGTCCTCTCCGCCGCCGCCGCGGTCTGGACCGGCCCCTCGGGAATCGTCGAGCAGGCGCGGATCTATCTCGGGGCGGTCGCCTCCGCCCCCCTGGCGGCGGAAGAGGCCGCCCAGTCCCTTCTCGGTAAGCCTCTGACCGAGGAGAGCATCGCCGCCGCCGCCCGGCTTGCCCGGAAGGTCGCCACCCCGTTCGACAACACCGATTTCCAGGCGCAATGGCGCGGCGTCATGGTCGAGCGTTACACGGCCGCCGCGCTCCGCGAGATCGCCGGGTTGGACCCCGGGATCTTGGCGCCGAAGCACGCGTTCTAGCAACGAGAGAGAAGGGTACGGACGGGGGGCGGCTACGCCACCCCCCGGATGGGGCGAGAGGACCCGCTACTCGACCGGACCGCCGCAGCTCTGGACGGTGTACTGGATGTAGGTCGCCCAGTTGGCGCCCGGGAAGCCGGGGCCGAAACCCCAGCCGGTCTGCGTGCCGCCCGACCCCGATGGAGCCTGGACGACGGCATGGGCGGCGACGTACAGGGTCTGGCCCGGAAAGAAGGACCCGATCGGAATGGTGAAGGTGTAGTCCGTCACCTCGGGGTTGAAGATGGCGCTATAGGCGAAGTGGCCGGGGATGGGGTTGCCCTTCTTGGTCTGTGGGATGCCGGCGAGCGAGCTCGCAACCGCCAGGTGCGCGTCGCTGATCTCCCAGGGATCGTTCGTCGTGTAGCGGACATAGATGTAGCTCGCGTCGTTGCTCACCGTGACCGTGCCCGCATTGAGCGTCTGCCCGGCGTAGAGCGGCGTGACCACCGGCGAGCCGCACACGGCCTGCGCCGGCACTGCCCAGGCAGCGAGGAGCGAGCAGGAGAGAAGCAACAGGGCGAGCTTGACAGACTTGGCCATGACTTGAACCTCCAATAGAGTTGAGACATCCCAGGACAGGAGAACACCTCCTGCCAGCAAGAAGGCTGCAGCCGCGGAACGCTCAGAAAATGGTCAGCAGAGTGTACGCTGTGCTGTAAGAGTGCGCAAGGGGGGGTAAAGCGGGACAAATTAAACCAAAATCATCGTAAGTCCTGCTAGGTCGCCACGATGCGGGTGCGGGGACGCCAGCTCGGCGGCAGGTGCCCGGGGGACGGTCGCCGGCTCGGTATCCGCCGGCGCGGGCCGCGTGGGGCGCTGCGGCCGGCGATCTGGCTCGTGCCCTGGAAGAGGAGGTAATCCTTGTTGTCGAGGAAGATCCCGGAGCCGAGCGGCGCCTGGAGGCGCGGTCCGCGAATCGCCTTGACGATCAGGACCGAGGCGGGGACTTCCCGGTCGGCCGCAGCGGCCGGCGGCGCCAGCGTCGTCTTCCGCGCCTCGACCTCCCGGACCTCGAAGCCGTCCATCGCTTCGAGGATGAAGCGCTCCGAGTGCCGGAGCGGGCTCGTCCGGATCTCCGGCCCGAGTTCCAGCCGGTGTCCCTTGAGCAGGGTGAGAAAGCGCTGCGGCGCCGGCATCCGCTCCGCCACCAGCACCCGGTAGAGGACGCGCACCTCGCAGAGGACCAGGGGGAGGAGCACGCAGGCGACGAGCGCCGCCGTCCGCCGCTCCGGACGGAAGCGGCGCAGGAGGCTCGTGGCCGCCAGGGCGGCGAGCAGGGCCCAGGCCGGGTAGCTGGGGTCGAGGTACCAGTGGTGCTGGGTGCGCGAGAGGGAGAAGAGGACGAGCGGCACCAGGGCCCAGAGGAGGACGAGGAGCAGCGCCCGGTCCCGGAGGAACCGGCGGGCCAGGACGCGCCATCCCTGTGCCCTCCCGGCGACGATCGCCGCGGCCGCCGCGACGACGATCAGGAGCGGCCAGGGCGCGAAGCGGTCGAAGAGCGCCGCCACGTAGCCGAAGGGCGAGTAGGTGACCTTGTCGATGACCTGGGTCGAGCGGTCGAGGAGGTCCTCGCGGACCATCCGGGTCAGGAAGTAGGCCGAACCGTCGGCATGCCAGCGGGCGAAGGCCCAGCCGGTGACCGGCAGGACGAAGGCGAGGAGAGCGAGGAGGCAGGGCAGGAGACGCTGCTTGCGCCAGGCGCCCGTGGCGAGGGCGAAGAGGCCGGCGACGGCGATCGCCGGCAGGATGGCGAAGCTCTTGACCAGGAACCCGGCCGCGAGAATCGCCCCCAGTCCCACCACCCGCCACGGCGACTCGCCGAGGCGCGACACCTGGTAGGTCGCGAAGAGCAGGATGAGGGTGAGAGCAGCGTCGAGGTCGCCGCTCCTCGCCCCGTGGTTGGACAGGAACCCGTAGGCGGTGGCGACGATCAGGGCGGCGAGCAGGCTCTCCCGCCGGCCGAGCCAGCGCTTGCCGATCCCCAGGGTGCCCGCCACCACCCCCAGGGCGCAGAGGGCGGAGGGGAGGCGCAGGGCGAAGGGGGTCGGTCCGAAGAGGCGGAACGAGAGCGCCATCAGCCAGTAGCCCAGGGGCGGCT
>JAXDLD010000277.1:0-3650 GCA_034666805.1 Acidobacteriota bacterium | reverse complement strand
ACCCAGCTCGCCAAGTTCTACGTCTACGCCCAGCGCGGCGACCACTGGCAGCACGACCGGCTGGACAAGGTCGACTTCCTCTTGACCCGCCTCTCGGAGGAGGACCTGGATCAGACCTCCGGCCCGGTGCTCCGCGACCCCCGCCGGCTGGGGGAGGTCTTCCAGGCCCTCTGGGCGCTCGTCGCGGTCGCGCCGCCGCCGCCCGCGGAGGTCGCCGTCCACCGCGCCGCGATCGAGGAGATCCGTTTAGAGGTGCTGCGGGTCGAGAACCTCGACCAGTTGAACGAGGGGAACCTCGTCCGCCGCTACCGCGACCTGAAGCACGGGCTCGGCAACCTCTTCTTCGAGCCCGAGCTGGCCTTGGCCGTCCAGGAGACCAACCTGACGCTCAAAGGTCGCATCCAGAAGCTCTACCGCCAGGAGGAGCGGCGGATCGCCGCCGAGTACCAGCGGGTCTTCGAGCTCGAGCGCGAGGTGCCGGTCTCCGGCGAGCTCGACTCGGAGCTCGCCGAGTTCCACCAGGAGATCGAGCGCTTCGAAAAGCAGCTCGAGAGAGACGAGTTCAAGCTCGAGGACCTGGCCTCCATCCGCCAGCGGGTGCGCTCGCTCCTGCCGCGCCTGACCGAGGCGCGCTCGACGGTCGCGACCGGCAGCCACCGCCTGGGCGACACCGGCGAGCACCGCGCCGCGGCGGCGGCCTCGGCGCCGCTCCCCGAGCGCGAGGACGTCCTCGGAGAGCACTTCCGCCACGTCGTCGACCACCTCCGCGAGGTCAACCCCGAGCTGTCGCCCGAGAAGGTGGTCCTGACCCCCGGCATCTTCCCCCTGCGCCTCGAGCCGCGCGAGGTGGTCGCCTTCAAGCGGCTCTACGGCAACGGCGACTACGACCGCGAGCTCGAGCAGTTCCTCCTCGAGGCGGCGGCCCTGCGGGTACGGGTCAACGAGGAGGCGCAGGAGATCGCCGGCATCATGGACGAGACCTCGGTCACCGGCGAGGCGCCGATCTACACCCGCGCCCGGCTGACCGTCCGCGCCGCCGACGCCTACCTCTGGCGCTTCCAGCACGTCCTCTCGGAGCTCCAGCTCGCCGGCAACGCCGCCGAGGGGCGGCAGATCCAGATGCTCCGCATGCGCCTGATGCGCGACTACTCCGGTCTCTGGCTCCTCGCCTACAAGCCTTTCCTGGGCATGCGCCGGCCCGGCTCGACACTCGCCTGACGCCTCAGGCGGGCTCGATCGCCGGGGACGGCGGGGCGGGGATCCCGGTGATTCCGGCGAGGGGGTCGGGGCGGCGTGGTTCCTCCTCCGCCAGGCGTGCCGCGAGCGCGGATTGCGCCTCGCCCACCAGGTGGCAGAGCTCTCCGTAGACCTGCTCCGCCCGCGCCTGGCGCAGGCGGAAGCGGAGCTCGGCCCGGGTCCGCCGGCCGTGGGCCGTCACCACCCAGACCGGCGCCGAGCTGACCATGGCGCCAAAGGCGGAGAGGCCGGTCACCCCATAGAGGACATAGGCGGGGATGCCGGATCTTCCGGAGACGAGGCCGGCCAGGAGGGCGATCCCGGCGAGAGCCGCGAGCACCCAGACCGCCGCGCCCGGGCGCGCGCGGTGGAGGGTGACGAGGCGGATCTCGGTGAAGAAGACCCGCCGCCGGACGATCTCGAAACCGCCGGCCTCGTCGACCTCGAGGGCGTCGGCCGTGCGGTAGACCCGCCGCCGGTGCGCGGCACCATGGGCCTGCCCCCAGCGGATGCGCTCCGCGTTCACGTCCGGAATCCCCGGGCGATCGTGAAGAGGCCGATACCGATCTGCGCGACCCCCAAGCCGCAGGCGAGGAGGATGCCCCCCCAGCCGCCGCTCCCCTCGCCGCGCCGCTTCTGGCGCACGGCGAACCCTGAGAGGACGAGGGTGAGCGGGCCGGTCACCACGCCGAGGAAGAAGAAGAACAGGCCGACGATCCCGGCGAGGAGCGCCAGGCTCTGGAGGTCGGCCAGCGAATTGCGCAGGGAGGGGAGGCCCCGCTCGGCGGCCAGGCGGTCGAAGCAGGCGGGGCAGAGGCCCTGGCCGTCGACCTCCGTGCGGCAGAGCGCGCAGAGGAAGATGCCGCAGCGCGGGCAATTGCCGAGCGCGGCGTTGCCGGCGTGCGCGGCGCAGGGGGTGGCCCCCGCCGGTCCGGCCTCGGCGAGCGCCAGCGGCGGCACGTAGGACGGGGGCGGCTGAAAGGGCGTCGCCTCGAAGCTCCCGGCGCAGGCGAGGCAGAGCGCGGGGCCCGCCGCCATCTCCTCGGGGGCGAGCGGCGCGCCGCAGTAGGGGCAGGCCGGCCCCGGGTAGGCGCGGCGGAAACGCGGGCGCGGCGGCAGCGGCCGGGGAGGCTCGGCGGTCTCGGGGGTCTCAGGGGGGATCATGTCAGGGCCTCCAGTTGACCACCCGGGTTTTCGCCGCCATGTCGTGGATGCAGGTGCGTTCCGGGGTGAAGAAGGCGGGGAGGTAGTTGACGATGCTGAAGCAGCTCACGAAGACCTGCTGGAGAGCGGCGCGCCCCCAGGCCTGTCCGGTCCGCAGCGGCTCGCCGTCGGCGTTCACCACCCGGAGGCCGAGGACCATCTTGCCCAGGGTCTGGCCGCGGCCGGCGAGCATCCAGCCGTTGTAGACGATCAGCAGGGGGATCATGAGGAACGGGAGGAGCTGAAGCCCGAAGGGCGAGAGGAAGCTGGGCGCGGCGGCGGAGCTGCGCCGAACGCCCGTGAGCATCGTCACGATCAGGAACAGCCCATAGGGCAGCCCGAACAGCAGGTTGTCGATCGTCAGGGCGAGGAAGCGGCGCCAGACCGAGGCGAAGTCGAGCCCGGAGTCGGGGAGGCCGGAGAGCCGGTCCAGGAGCCACTCCGTCTTGCACGGTCCGCAGAAGGCCGCGCCGCCGATGCCGACGATACAGTCGCCGCAGAAGGTCTCGGCGCAGCTCGAGCAGCGCACCAGACCATCGTCGACCCGTGGGTGGTTTTTGCAGGGCATCGCTTCAGGGCTTTGGCGGAACGGGTTATATGCTATCAGAGCGCCTGTCACGATCGATTTACAATCGGAGGAGACCTTGCCCGAGCTCGCCCTGCCCGCAACCTGCGCCAACCACCCGGGCCGGCCGGCGATGGCGATCTGCGTCGCCTGCCGGAAGCGGATCTGCCCGGCCTGCGCCACCCCCTGGGAGGGCCGGCAGTACTGCGCCGACTGCCTGGCGGAGCGGCGGGCGGCGGCGCGGCCGGACCGCGCCGGCTGGGGCTGGGCGGGGATGGCGCTCGCCGCCTCGGCCCTCCTCTGGGCGGTGACCTGGCTCCGGCCGCTCCTCGCCGGCCTCTTCGCGGGGCTCGGGTGAGGCGGGACCGGCTCTCCATCCTCGCCGTCTTCGACGAGGCGGCCGGGCTCGTGACCCGGGAGGTGGGGGGCTGGACCGGCCTCGCCGTGCTCGCGGCGCTCCCCCTGCGCTTCCTCGAGGCCCACTTCCTCAACCGCGTCCTCGAGCTCGGCAAGCACGCCGGCGACTACGGGCACTATCTGGTGTCGATCTCCTGGCTGGTCACCCTCGCCCTGCCGCTCGCCTTCTGGGGCCGCGCCGTCCTCGCCCACGCCGTCGTCCTCGCCCTCTCCGGCGAGGGGCAGAGCG
>JAXDLD010000276.1:0-2685 GCA_034666805.1 Acidobacteriota bacterium | reverse complement strand
GCCGATCTCCAAAGAGGTGCTGGACCCTTCCCAGGTCCACGAGGTCTCCTTCGACGCCTACTTCAACGAGGTCCTCCACCACGAGCTGTCGCACGGGCTGGGGCCGGGGACGATCACGGTGGGCGGCAGGAAGACCGAGGTGCGCCTGGAGCTCAAGGACGTCTTCTCGACGATCGAGGAGGCCAAGGCCGACGTCATGGGGATCTACAACATCCTCGCCCTGATCGAGAAGGGCGACATGCCGGCTACCCTCCGCCGGTCGCTGGAGCCGACCTACGTGGCCGGCCTCTTCCGCTCGGCCCGCTTCGGGGTCGAGGAGGCGCACGGCCAGGGGGTGGTATCGCAGTTCAACTACCTGTTGGAGAAGGGGGCCCTGACGGTCGACGCCTCGGCCCACTTCCGCGCTGTCTCGGAGAAGTTCCCCGGCGCCATCAAAGACCTCCTGCACGAGCTGCTGACACTCCAGGCGCGGGGGGACTATGAGGGGACGAAGGCCTTCCTCGCCAAGTACGGCCACGCCGGGGATGCGCTCAAGACGGCGCTCGGGCGGCTGAAGGCGGTGCCGGTCGACATCCGGCCGATCTATCCGCTGAGCCCGGGGGGAGCGGGGACGAAGTAGGGTAGGTCTCGGTAGCGCCAGGGTTGACGCCCCCCACAGGTGGGGGCGCTACAGCCACGGCAGAAGGTGTGCCAGGATGGTGGGGCTTGTCTCCCTGGCGGGCACGCGTCTCATGAGACGCGTGCTGGGCGGCGGCACGGGGCGACCTACATCGGGACCTTGTTCAGCGGTCGTAGCGCCCCCACCCGTGGGGGGCGCCAACCTGGCCGATACCGCAGAGGTCCCTACTTCACCCCCAGCAGCTCGACGTCGAACACCAACGTCGAGTTCGGCGGGATGACACCGCCGACGCTCTGGGTGCCGTAGCCTAAGCCGGGGGGGATAGTGAGCTTGCGCTTGCCGCCGACCTTCATCCCGGCGACCCCCTGGTCCCAACCCTGGATCACCTGGCCAGCGCCGAGCTTGAAGCTGAACGGCTGCTTGCGGTCGAGGCTGGAGTCGAACTTGGTGCCGTCGGTCAGCCGGCCGGTGTAGTGGACGGTGACGGCCTGGCCCGGCTTGGCCTCCTCGCCCTCCCCCACCTTGATGTCGGTGTACCGGAGTCCGGACGGGGTGACGACCTCCTTGCCTTCCGCGGCGGGCTTCTCCATGGCTGCTTTCTCCTTCGGTTGATCCTTCGGGGCCTGCGCGAGGACCGGTCCGGCCAGCGGGAGCGCGGTTAATAGGGTGGTGAGGACGAACGTGAACGGACTTCTATGCCTCATGGTCGGTTCTCCTTTGGGGTGAACGACGAAGTACGGGTTTCGTTGGGGAGGGATTCTACGTCAAATGGCGCGACGGACCACCCGGCCGGCTTTGATGACCGCAGCGAC
This sequence comes from Acidobacteriota bacterium, assembly GCA_034666805.1. Taxonomy (GTDB): domain Bacteria; phylum Acidobacteriota; class Thermoanaerobaculia; order Multivoradales; family UBA5704; genus DASQPA01. The sequence continues at coordinate 1,254 of JAXDLD010000276.1, read as the reverse complement.
GGGGTTGATGCCGTAATGATAAACCAGGTGGAGGAGGTTGGGGGCGTCCAGGAGGACGAAGTCGGCGCGCTTGCCCGGCTCGATCGAGCCCACCTCCGCCCCGAGCCCCAGCGAGCAGGCGGCGTTGAGCGTCGCCGCGGTCAGGCTCTCCTCGATCGAGAGGCCGAGCTTCAAAACCGCGAGCCAGATCACCATCGGCATCGACTCGGTGTGGGAGGAGCCGGGGTTGCAGTCGGTGGCGAGGGCGACCGGCACTCCGGCGGCAACGAGCTGCCGGGCCGGGGCGTAGCGCTCCTTCATGAGGAAGAAGCTGGTGCCGGGGAGGAGCACCGCCGTCACTCCGGTGCGGGCGAGGGCGTCGATCCCGGCCGGGGAGACCGCCATCAGGTGGTCGGCGGAGAAGGCGCCCAGCTCGGCCGCCAGCTCCGCCCCGCCGGAGTCGGCGAACTCGTCGGCGTGGAGCCGGGGGAGGAGCCCGGCCTTCACCCCGGCCGAGAGCACCCGGCGGGACTCGGCGGCGTCGAAGACCCCGGTCTCGCAGAAGACGTCGCAGAAGCGGGCGAGACCGGCGGCCGCGGCGGCCGGGACGATCTCCTCGCAGACGAGGTCGAGGTAGCGTTCGCGGCCTTTGGGGTCCTGGCGATACTCGGCCGGCACCTCGTGGGCGGCGAGGAGGGTGGGCACGAGGTCCACCGGGTGCCCGGCCGCGGCGTCGCGGATGGCGGCGAGCTGCTTCAGCTCGTCGTCGAGGTTCAAGCCGTAGCCGCTCTTCGCCTCGGCGGTCGTCGTCCCCCAGGCGAGCATCTGGTCGAGCCGGCGGTGGACGTTGCCGGCCAGCTCCTCCCCACTCGCCCGGCGGGTGGCGGCGACGGTCGAGAGGATGCCGCCGCCGGCCGCCGCGATCTCCTGGTAGGTCCTGCCGGCCAGGCGGGCGGCGAACTCCTCCTCCCGGCTGCCGGCCCAGGGAAGGTGGGTGTGGGGATCGACGAACCCCGGGCACACGACCAGCCCGGTGGCGTCGATCGTCTGGTTGGCGTCCTCGGTGACCTTCCCGACGGCCACGATTCGGCCGTCACGGATGCCGACGTCGGCTGTCACCCCAGGTGCGCCGGTGCCGTCGACGACCGTCCCCCCACGAATCACGTAGTCGAGCATGGGCCCGAGCCTACGCCTTACGTGTTGGGTTTGGCCCCGCTGGCGGCCGCTTGCCGCATGGCCTCGAGGGCATCGAGGATGGCCATGCGCTCCTGGCCG
>JAXDLD010000275.1:0-5222 GCA_034666805.1 Acidobacteriota bacterium | reverse complement strand
CGAGAGGGTCCGGCTGGCGGTGGTTTCGAGGCCCGTGCGCTCGCGGTAGGACTCGCGCGAGCGCACCACGAGGCTCTTGTCGCGGAGCTTGACCGCCAGCTTGTGCTTCTTCCCGTTCCGCTTGGCGGTGGGGACGTAGCCCAGGGAGTAGTAGGCGTCCAGGTCCCCACGCAGCCGGTCGAGGAGGTTCTTCGGGGTGTCGAGGGCGGCGAGCCCGCCGGTGCCCGCGGCCAGGGTCTGCAGGGGCTGGGTCTGGTTGACGGCCGCGGTGGCGGCCAGGTCCTGCGACCAGACGGGATCGCCCGCGCTCTCGGCCGAGCGGCCGGAGAAGTCCTCCGGGGCGGCGATCGTATAGAAGGTGGCGCGGCTGATGTTGGCGTGCTCCACGAGCGCCTCGAAGAGCGGTGTCGTGTCGCGCCGGAACGCCTCCAGGTTCGAGGCGCCGACCTGGCGGGAAAAGTTCACGAACTTGTTCTGCCAGAGCTGGAAGATCTCCTCGGCCGGGCGCTGGGAGAGGCCGCCGCTCACCAGGAGCACGGCCTTCCTTCCCGGCAGGCCGGCGAGCGAGTCGACGAACTGGCCGAGGGCGCTCAGGGTGGTGCGGATCTGGTCGTACTGGCTCTCGGCGAAGAGGCGGATGGCCTGGTACGTCTCCTTCGCCATGTCGAGGGCGATGGCGGGGCGGTTCGGATCGTCGACGCTCGGGGCCTGCTCGATCTCGGTGAGCAGCCGCCGGCGGTCGAAGGCGACCTCGGTGCCGCGGGGGGCGGTCTTCGCCAAGGCGTCGAGGGCCGCGTTGATGACCGCGGGGTCCCCGGTCGGCCCCTGGATCTGGACCGAGCCGTTGTAGATGGCGAGGAGGAGGCGGTCGCCGGGCCGGAGCCGGCCGGCGACGAAGCTCTTGAGCGCCGGGATCAGCCGGTTGCGGGCGGGTCCGGTCAGGCTGCGCTCGTCGATGAACAGGGTGAGGTAGAGCCGCTGCTCGGTGGGCGGAGTCGGAATGGCGGGGCTGCCGGCGGCCGCTGGGGTATCGGCGGCAGTGGCGGCGGTGGCGGAACCCGGGGCCGGCGCGGTCTCGCCGTCGACGGCGTAGAAGTTGGAGATCGGGACCGGCTTGCCGTCCTCGTAGAGCTCGAAGTCCTCGCGCTTCAGACCGGAGACGCGCTTGCCGCTCTTGTCCGCGACGTAGACGTCGACGTTGACGACCTGGACGTCGACCGACTCGAAGAAGGTCTCCTGGTCCGGTGCCGTCGCGGCGCCAGTCTTTGCTGAAGCGTTGGGTTTGACGGGAGGATCGGCCCCGAGCGGCGCCGGCAGCAGGGCTGCCCAGCAGAGAAGGGAGGCGATGGAGGAACGTACCGAGCCGCGAAACGTCATCGACGGGCCATCTCCGATTTGGGGTCTGATCCTATCACGTACCCCCGGGGTGGCCCGCGGCGCTCGCCTGGGTGCTGCCGCCGGCGGTGTAGGTGCTGGTGACGGTCGAGTCGGTGTTGCCGAGCTCGTCGCGCACCCCGATCGCCAGGCGGTGCTCGCCGGGGCGCAGGAGGAGGGTGATGCGGGTGGCGGCGCTCTGGCCCGTGACGGTCAGGAGCTGGCTGTTGGGGACCCGGATGGGGACGGCGATCTCGTTGATGTCCGACACCCGCCCCTCGCTGTCTCTCGCGCCGACGAAGATCCGCAGCCGCCCCTCGTGGGCATCGCCGTGCGGCAGGAGCACGAGCTTGGCCATCGGCAGCTTGACCAGGAGGGTGACCTGGTACTGCCCCTTCTTGTCCCGGGTCTCCCCCTCGACCGAGAACGAGACCTCGAACGGGTTCCGCTCCTCGCCCAGGAGGAGGGCCGAGAGGGTCCGGCCGGAGGTGGTCTCCAAGCCCGTGCGCTCGCGGTAGGACTCGCGCGCGCGGACCACGAGGTTGCGGTCGTGGAGCTTGACCGCCAACTTGTGTTTCTTGCCGTCCTTCCTGCCGTTGGGTACGTAGCCCAGGGAGTAGTAGGCGTCCAGGTCCCCGCGCAGCCGCTCGAGGAGGCTCTTCGGGGCGTTCACGGCGGCGAGCCCGCCGGTGCCGGCGGCGAGGTCCTGGAGCGGCTGGGTCTCGTTGATGGCCGCGGTCACCGCGAGGTCCGGCGTCCAGTTGGCCTCGTTGCCGTACTCGGCCGAGCCGCCCGAGAGGTCCTCCGGGGCGGCGATCGTATAGAAGGTGGCGCGGCTGGCGTTGGCGTGCTCCACCATGTCCGCGAAGAGCCGCGTCGTGTCGGTATGGAAAGAATCCAGGCTGGAGGCGCCGACCTGCCCGGTCCAGGCCGAGAACTTGTTCTGCCAGAGCTGGAAGAGCTCCTCGGACGGGCGCTGGGAGAGGCCGCCGCTCACCAGGAGCACGGCCTTGCGGCCCGGCAGACCGGCCAGGGAGTCGACGAAGCCGCCCAGGGCCCCGAGAGTGGCGCGGACCTGGTCGTACTGGGTCTGGGCGAGGAGGCGGACGCTGTCGTAGGTCTCCTTCGCCTGCTCGAGGACGGACGACGGGTGCTCGACCACCCCCAGGTCTTTGGCCTGGGCCTGCTCGATCTCGTTGCGCACCCGCCGGCGGTCCGCCGCCGCCTCGGTGCCCCGCGGCGCGGTCTTCGCGAGGGCGTCGAGCGCGGCGTTGATGACGGCGGGATCCGCGGTCGGCCCCTGCACCTGGACCGTGCCGTTGTAGCTCGCGAGGAGGAGGCGATCGCCGGGCCGGAGCCGGCCGGCGACGAAGCTCTTGAGGACCGGGCTCAGCCGGTTGCGAACCGGGGCGGTCAGGCTGCGCTCGTCGATGAACAGCGAGAGGTAGAGCCGCTGCTCCACGGGCGGCGCGATGATGTTGGTGGGACCGGCGGGATTGGCGGGATCGGTGGGGGTGGCGGCCGGGGCCTCGCCGTCGACGGCGTAGAAGTTGGAGATCGTGACCGGCTTGCCGTCCTCGTAGAGCTCGAAGTCCTCGCGCGTGAGGCCGGTGACCCGCTTGCCGCTCTTGTCGGCGACGTAGACGTCGACGTTGACGACCGAGACGTCGACCGACTCGAAGAAGGTCTCGGGCTCGACCGCCTTGGCCGGCGCCGCGCCGCCGGCCTTCGCCGGCCCGTTGGGTTTGGCCTCCGGGCTGGCGGGAGCGGCGGCGAGCGGGGCCGGCAGCAGGGCTGCCAGGCAGAGGAGAGAGGCGATCGAGGAACGTACCGAGCCGCGAGACATCATCGACGGTTACCTCCTACCAGGGGGAGAGGTCATCCTATCACCTGCCCCCGCCGGGGCTGCCCCCACCCGGGCGGCCACCCGGCTTGGCCGGCTGGCCGGCGGTGTAGGTGGCGGTGACGGTCGAATCGGTGTTGGCGATCTCGTCGCGCACCCCCACCGCCACCGTGTGCGGGCCGGAGCGCATCAGGAGGTCACGCGGGTGCCGACGTCCTACCCTCCAGACTCGCGAGCTGGGCCTCGGGGACGTGGATGGGGACGAGGATCTCGTTGATCGCCGAGAGCCTCCCCTGGGTATCCCGGGCGCCGACGAAGACCCGCACCCTCCCCTCGTGGGTGCCGCCGCGCGGCACCAGGAGCACCTTGGACATCGGCAGCTTGACGAGGAGCGCCACCTCGTACTGCCCCTTCCGGTTGCGGGTTTCGCCGGTGACCGCGAGCGAGATGCCGAACGGGTTGCCCCCCTCGCCCAGGAGGAGGGCGGAGAGGGTGCGGCTGGAGGTGACCTCCGGCCCGGTGCGCGCCTGGTAGGCCTCGCGGGAGCGCACGGAGAGCCCGCGGTCCCGCACCTTGACCGCCAGCCGGTGCTTCCTGCCGTCCGGCGGATGGGTGGGGACGTAGCCCAGCGAATAGTAGGTTTCGAGGTCGGCCCGCAGCCGCTCGAGGAACTGGGTCGTCTTGTCGATCGCCGCGAGCCCCCCGGTGGCCCCGGCCAGGGTCTGGAGAGGCTGCGTCTCGTTGATCGCCGCGATCGCGCCGATCGCCTGCGACCCCAGACCGTCGCCGGCGAATTCGGCCGACGATCCCGAGACGTCCTGCGGCAGAGCCAGGGTGTAGAAGGTGACCCGGTTGGCGTTGGCGTGGTCCACCAGCTCGCCGAAGAGGCGAGTCGTGTCCTGGCGGAAGGAGTCGAAGCCGGAGGCTCCGGCCTGCCGGGAGAAGCGCTGGAACTTGATCCGCCAGGCCTCGTAGAGGTCCTCGCCCGGGCGCTGGGCCATGCCGCCGCTGACCAGGAGCACAGCCTTCCTGCCCGGCAGGCCGGAGAGCGAGCCGGCGAACTCGCCCAGGGCTCCGAGCGTCGCGCGGATCTCGTCGTGGGCCTGCTGGGCGAAGATCTGGATGTCCTGGTAGGTCTGGCTCGCCACGTCGCCCAGGATCGACCGCGGGTCGGGGATACCGGGAGACGCGGCGGAGCTGATGTCCGAGAGGATGCGCCGATGGTCGATCATCAGCTCGGTGCCCTTGGCCGAGCCCTTCGCCAGCTTGCCGAGCGCCGCATCGATGGCCGCGGGCTCCGTCGTCGCCCCCTGGAGCACCTTGACTGATCCGTTGTAGCTGACGAGGAGCAGGCGGTCTCCCGGCCGCAGCCGGCCGGCCACGAAGCGCTTCAGGACCGGGATCATCCGGTTGCGGGCGGTGACCGTCAGGCTGCGCTCGTCGAAGAAGATGGCAAGGTAGAGGCGCTGCTCGTCCGGAATGCTGCCGGCGGTGCCGGCGGGGGCCTCGCCGTCGACGGCGTAGAAGTTGGAGATGGCGATTGGCCGGCCGTCCTCGGTGAGTTCGAAGTCCTCCCGCTTCAGGCCGTGCACCCGCTTGCCGTCCCGGTCGTCGACATAGACCTCGACGTTGACGACCGAGACGTCGACCGACTCGGTGAAGGCCTCGGGCGGCGTGGCCGGGGCGGCCGCGCCGGCCGGAGCTGCCGGGGCGGCGAGCGCGGCGGGGAGGAGCATGGCCAGGCCGAGGAGGGCGGCTGCAGAGGAACCCATCATTTGCTCCCTTTGGTCAGCCGGCCGGCGGTGTAGACGCCGGTGACGGTCGAATCGGTATGGCCCAGCTCGTCGCGCACCCCCACCGCCAGGGTGTGCCGGCCGGGGCGCAGGAGGAGGGTCACCCGGGTGCCGACGTTCTGGGCGGCCGCGGTGCCAAACTTGTCGTCGGGGATGCGGACGGGGAGGACGATCTCGTTGATGTCCGAGACCCTCCCCTCGTCGTCCCTGGC
>JAXDLD010000274.1:0-3427 GCA_034666805.1 Acidobacteriota bacterium | reverse complement strand
CGCCGCAGCCGCCGCAGAGCGGGATCATCCCGTTCCCGGCGGAGACGCAGTCGACGGCGGTGGGTGGTGCGGCCTTCCCGGTGCCGTTCCGTTTCGGTTGGATCTTCCTCAACCTGAACACGACGGTTGCCGCGGCTGGCAGCGTTCCGCCGGAGGATCCGGCGGCGGCGCAGGCTTGGGTGGAGGCGGTGATGAGCGCGCTGGGCCGTTACAGCGTGGGCTTCGACGCCATCAAGCTCGACAGCGCCTGCACCGCGAACCACACGCGGGTCGGCGGCTAAGCAGTCCGTAAGATCGTTCCCAGGGTGGGTCCGGCTTCGCGCCGGGCCCACCCTTTTTCTTTCCCGCCCTCGCTCTCCGCCTCTCTCCGGGATCCCTCCAGCCGCTCCCGAGCTCCCTCTCGTGGGCTAGAATCGAGCGGTCCGCAAAGGAGGTCCTCGATGTACCGAGCCGCGCTGTCCTGGGTTCCGGTCGCTCTTCTCGTCCTTGCCGCCCCGGCCGTCCCGGCCGCCGCGGAGATCTGTACCCGGGACGACGTCCCGGCCGCTACCCTGCTCCTGCCCTACTTCGAGGTCGATCTCGGCAATCCGAACGGGATCACGACCCTGTTTTCGGTCAACAACGCCTTCTCCGACCCGGTGGTGGCGAAGGTCGAGATCTGGACCGATCTGGGAGTGGCGCTCGGCGGCTTCAACATCTACCTGGCGGGGTTCGACGTGCAGTCGATCAACCTGCGGGACGTCTTCAATTGCAATCTGCCGAACACCCCTCCTCCCGCCGGCTCGCCCTTCAGCAACTCGTGCGCGGGCGCTTTTCCGGTGCCGGCTCAGCTCTGCTCGGCGACGACCTACCAGACCGCGCTCACGGGCAAGCCCGTCCCCTCGCTCTCCGGCTGCGCCGGCCTCGACCATGGCGACAACATCGCCCGCGGCTACGTGACCGTCGACGCCGTCAACGGCTGCACCACCCAATTCCCCGGCAACCTTGGCTACTTCGGCCCGGGCGGCACCGGGGTGGCGAGCAACAAGAACGTCCTCTGGGGCGACTCTTTCTACGTCAACCCGAGTCAGAACCTGACGGATGGGGAGGCCCTGGTCCACATCGAGGCGAGCGGCACCAACAACGAGACCTCGCTCGCCGGGCAGTACACCTTCTATGGCAAGTTCGTGAGCTGGAATGCGTCCGACAACCGGGAGCCGCTGCCGAGCACCTACGGGGTCCGCTTCCTGAACGGGGGGGCCTTCAGCGGCGGCACCAACCTCCGGGTGTGGCGCGACTCGAAGATCCAGCAGGGGGCCTTCAAGTGCGGCGCGACGCCCTCCTGGTACCCCCTCGGCCAGCAGGCCCTCTTCATCTTCGACGAGCAGGCGCACACCGCGACCCCGGGCGCCATCACGCCGTTCCCGACGGTGGCGCAGCGGGTCCACGTGAACGGACCGGAACTGCCGGTACCCTACACCTTCGGCTGGCTGATCCTGGGGCTCAACAACACGGTCGCCTCGGCGGGGAACGTCCCGCCGGAAGATCCGTCCCGCGCCCAGGCCTGGGTGGGTGTAGAGATGGCGGCCAACGGCCGGTTCAGCGCTGGCTTTAACGCCATGCACTACGACAATGCGTGTACGGGGGTGACTCCGAGCCCATAGGGCGAGCTAATCGTAGATCCCATCCGCGAACCAATCCCCCGTGGCGCGGTCGCGGAAGATGCGGTAGAGGCCGCCGCCGGTGAGCTCGACGTCCCAGTAGTCGCGGCCGGTGGGGTCTTCGGCCCACCACTCCTCTTCGAGCCCCCAGGGTCCGGCCGCGACTTTGACCCTTCCCTCGATCCGCGTCCGCTTGGCCGTCTCCTCGTCTTGGACCACCGCGCGCACCTCGACGGGGGAGAGGAGGGCCGGGTCTCCGGTCTCGGCCGGGGGCTCGCCGGCGATCACCTCGATGGCGAGAGGGGGCCGCAGGGCGCGGACGGCCAAGAGGCCGCGGCCGGCGCGCGGCTGGCGGCGGACCGGTGGCGGCGGGGGAGGGGTGTAGTCGACCAGGACGAAGCGCTCCGGGCGGTGGCCGTCGACGGTGCGGGGGGAGCCGACCCGGCCGGGCCCCAGGAGGGCGAAGAGGCGGGCTAAGGTGGTGGCCAGCTTGTCGGGGGAGAGGGCCGCCGGGCCGTAGAGGGATAGCTGGGCCTCGCGCGGGCGGTCGGGGTAGGCGGTGAAGAGGAAGCCGGCGACCGGCGCCCCCGGCGGGCGGGCCTCCAGGTCCAGGTGGACCAGGGTGAGCAGGGTCTTGGCGTCGCGGCTGGGCGCCGGGAGGTCGATCGAGCGCTCCTGGCGGCCGTCGGGCTCGAGCCGGAGGGTGAGCTGGAGACGGGTGCAGGCGAGACCCTTGGCCTCCAGCCGGAGGCAGAGCCGCTCCAGGGCCGACCGCCCGACGAAGAGGAAAGGTTCGAGCGCGACGAGCGGCCATTCGAGGTTCATCCCCTCCTCGAAGCTGGGCGGCAGCTCGCGCGGCCGTAGGGGCCGGGGATCGATGCCGCGGGCGGTCGCGTGGAGGTCGCTCCCGCTCGCTCCCAGCCGGCTCACCACCCGCGCGGTGGGCAGGCGCGCGAAGTCGCCGATCGAGCGCAGGCCCCAGCGTTCGAGGGTGGCGGAGAGGTCCACCTCGGGCCCCAGGCGGGAGAGGGGGAGGGGGGCGAGGAACGCCGCCTCCTCGCCGGCGGGGACGACCACCGGGGAGTCGGGGAGGCTCGCCGCGATCCGCGCCGCGAGCTTGCTGCCGGCGATGCCGACCCGCGCCGGCAGCCCCAGCGCCTCGACGGCGGCGATCAGGGCTCGCCCGAGGTCGAGCTCGGGAGACGCCCCCCGGAAGCGGCGCTCGATGCCCTGAACGTCCAGGAAGGCGACGCCGTCGCCGGCGTCCTCGATCCGCGGCGAGAAGCTCTCGGCGGCTTCGAGCAGGGCCTCGCGGGCGGAGCGCTCGCACGGCTCGTCCCTTGCGCGCGCCACGAGCTTGGGGCAGAGGGCGCGGGCCTGGGGGAGGGTGAGGCCGGGACGCACCCCGGCTTCACGGGCGAGCCGAGTGGCGGCGAGCACCCGGGCGGCGTTGCCGTTGCCGAGGACGACGACCACCGCCTCCCGGATCAGCTCCGGCTCGCTCCGCAGCCTCGCGGCCATGGGGAAGAGGGGGACGGTGACGCAGGCGACGCGCACGGTCGACATGAATGCGATCCTGCCCCGGCGGCCTAGCCTGTCGCGGCGAGCCGGACCGGAGCCCAGCGAACTTCCTGGTCCTCCTCGACCCGCGGGGCGGCGGGCGCGGCAGGCCGCCGGGCGGGGGCGCGGAGCGGCGAAGCGGTGAGCTCGAAGGCTTCCGTCTGTCCGGGGAGGGCCCCCCGCCGCTTTTCTAAGGCGAACCGGGAGGAGAGCCCGTCCAGGAGGTG
>JAXDLD010000273.1:0-14286 GCA_034666805.1 Acidobacteriota bacterium | reverse complement strand
CCGCGTCCTCAGGAGGGAGGTGGCCTCCTGGAAGGCGGCGGAGCCCTCTACCGCATCATCTCCGGCGAGCGCCGGTTCCGCGCCGCCCAGGAGGCCGGGCTCTACGAGGTGCCGGCGATCGAGATGGATGTCTCCGAGGAGGAGGCGCTCGAGATCGCCCTGATCGAGAACCTCCAGCGCAAGGACCTGACGCCCTTCGAGGAGGCCGAGGGCTACCGGTCGCTGGCCGAGCGGCACCAGTACACCCACGACGAGATCGCCGAGGCGGTCGGCAAGTCTCGCACGGTGATCACCGAGAGCCTGACCTTGCTCCAGATGCCCGGCCGGGTCCGGGAGACCGTCCAGGCCCTTGGGATCTCCTCGAAGTCGCTCCTCCTGGAGGTGCTCAAAGGTGGCGACGAGACGGAGATGATCCGGCTCCTCGAAGAGGTCACCCGCCAGGGTCTCAATCGGGACGACCTCCGCCGCCGGCTTCGCAACCGGGATAAGGGAGGCATGGGGCGCCGCAAGCCCTACGTCTTCAAGTTCCGGTCTCCGGACAAGACCTTCAGCCTCTCGCTAGCCTTCCGGCAGAGCGAGGTCGAGAAGGACGATCTGATCCACGCCTTGGAACAGATCCTCGCTCAGCTCCGCCAACCCCAAGCCTGACCCCCGCGCGGGTTCCGTTTGAACCTGCGGGCGGGCTCCTTCGGGCGCTCCGCGCAGCCAGTCGCCCGTCCTCGGTTTCAAACGGGAACCAGCGCTCTTGGCATCCCGCGTCGGCCCGCACGAAACGTCTGCTAAGGATGATTATGTTAACGCACGTGCGCGGACGGCCGGCGGCGCGGCGACCGGTCACTCGCCGGCCAGCCACTCCGCGGCGAGATCCTCGTCCTCCTCCAGGCGGAGCTTCACGAGCTGGGCTCCGGAGCCGCCTTCCTTCATCGAGGCTAGAAGCTCGCGGCGGATCCATGCGAGGAGGTTCTCGCTCGACGGGATCTTGCCGCCTTCCCCGAACTCCGGCAGCGCGAAGTTGAGATGCTGGTGATCGAGAGGTTCGAGCACCGTCGCCTGCACCCAGGAGTCCAGCGCCCCCAGGTCGACGACGAAGCCGGTCTCCGGGTCGACCTCGCCGCGGACGGTCACGAAGAGACGGTAGTTGTGGCCGTGCCCCGGGAGGTTGGCGCACTTGCCGAAGCGGGCCCGGTTCTCCTCTTCCGACCACTCGGGACGGCGGTAAAGATGACTGGCACTGAACCGGTAGCGCCGTTCGAGACGGACCTTCATCCGACCTTCCCGCGCCAGAGCTGGGCCCCGCCGGTCACCTCGACGAGCGAGCCGGTCGCGTAGTCACAGGTGAGGAGGAACTCGACGGCCTGAGCGACATGATCGGGACTGCCCAGGCGCTTCAAGAGCGTCCGCTCCCGGATGGCCGCCAGCTCCTCCGGACCGGTATCCGCCGGCGGCAGGACCGGCCCGGGGATGACCCCGTTGACCCGGTAGGCCGGGGCCATGGCCTTGGCCAACGCCTTGACCAGGGGGATCACCGCCGCCTTGGCGACGCTGTGGGCCAGGTAGCCGGTCCACAGCTCGAGCCCCCCCGAGTCGCAGATGGCGACGACGTCGCCTCCCTGGGAGCCGCGCAGGCGGACGAATTCCTGGGCGAGGAGGAAGAGGGCGCGAAGGTTCAAGCCAAAGGTATGGTCCCACTCCTCGGCCGTGGTTTCGAGGAAGCGACGGTTGAGGAAGGAGGCGGCGCTGTGGACGACGGCGTCGGGCGACTCCCCCGCCGCCCCGCAGGCGGCGAGGAGCGACCGCGGTCCGTCGGGTTGCCCCAGATCGGCCGTGAAACAGGCGCCCCCCGCCGGCAGGCTTAGGACCAGCTCCCGGGCCTCGGCCTCGCTCCGGTGGTAATGCACCAGCACCCGGGCACCCTTTTCTCCGAGCCGGCGGCTGATCGCCGCCCCCACTCGATGGGCGCCGCCGGTGACAAGTACGGTCCGACCTGCCAGAGAGCTCTTCGGGTCCATATAATGCGGGGGTGCGAGCACGACTGGATCGTTACCTCCTGAGTGAGATCGTCGGCCCCGTCGCGCTGGGCTTCATAGTCTATACCTTCATCCTCCTGCTCCAGTTCCTCTTCCAGTCGGCGGAGATGATCATCCGGCGGGGCCTCGCCCCCTCGTCGGTCGGCAAGCTGCTGCTCTTGAGCCTGCCGAACATCGTCGTGCTGACGATCCCGATGTCCCTCCTCTTCGGCATCCTCATCGCGGTGGGCCGCCTGTCGTCGGACAGCGAGCTCATCGCCATGCGCTCCTGCGGCATCAGCCTCCTGACCCTCTACCGTCCCATCCTCGTTCTCTCCGCGTTTTTGACGGCGGTCAACTCGCTCCTCATGATCTACGCCCTGCCCTGGGGCAACCATGCCCTGATGCAGCTCCAGGTCGACATCATGACCCAGACCGTGTCGCAGCAGGTCCAGCCGCGGGTCTTCGTCGAGGAGTGGGAGGGAAAGACGCTCTACGTCTTCGACATCCCGCCGGGCAGCGACCGCTGGAAGGGGGTCTTCATCGCCGAGTCGATCCCGACCACCCAGTCGAACCAGATCACGGTCGCCGACTGGGGCGAGGTGAAGGTCGACGAGAACGGCGAGCGGATCGTCCTCGTGCTCTACAACGCCGTCCAGCACAAGGTGAACCTCGCGGACCCGGTGCCCTACGAGGTCAGCCGCCACAAGCGGCTGGAGCTCATCCTCCAGGATCAGTTCGCGAGCTCCCAGCGGGCGAAGCTCGCGGTCTCCAAGGGGATCCGGGAGCTCACTTTGAGCGAGCTCAAGGAGCTGGCGCACGACCCGACGGCCTCCTCCGAGCAGCACAACCTGGCCTGGATCGAAATCCACAAGAAGTTCTCCATCCCCGCGGCCTGCATGGTGTTCGGCCTCTTCGCCCTGCCCCTGGGGTTCAACAACCGGCGCGGCGGCAAGTCCTCCGGCTTCGCGCTCTCGATCGCCGTCATCCTCGTCTACTACCTCCTGATCAACAACGGCGAGGAGGCGGCCCACTTCGGCCGGATGCCGCCCTGGCTCGCCATGTGGGCCCCCAACCTGCTCCTGGCCGCCGGCGGGATGTTCCTCCTCGTCCGCCGGAACCAGGACAAGGGGCTGATGCTGACCCGGGTGGACCGCTGGATCCGCCAGGACCTGTGGCGCGGGCTCCTCGCGTGGAAGAACCGGCGGCGGGACCGGCGCCTGGAGCGCGCAGCCCGCCGGCAGGCCCAAGGGCGGCGCCAGCGGCGGGGCCTGATGCTCCGCCTGCCGCGGCTGCGGCTCGCCTTTCCCAACATCCTCGACCGCTACGTGGTCCGCGTGTTCCTCTTCGTGTTCCTGCTCGTCCTGATCTCGGGGCTCTCCCTCTACGTCCTGGTCGACGTCTCCGAGAACATCGACGACATCTTGAAGAACAAGATCTCGAACGTCATGCTGTTCGACTACTACAAGTACCTGGCGCTCCAGATCTTCTACGACATCTCCCCCATCATCGTCCTGGTGACCACCCTGGTGACCTTCAGCCTGCTCTCGCGCACGAACGAGATCACCGCCTGCAAGGCGCTGGGGATGAGCCTCTACCGGATCGCCCTGCCGGCCGTCCTGACCGCGCTCGTCATCACCCTCTTCTGCGGCTTCCTGGGATCGGAGGTCCTCCCCGCGTCGAACGAGCGGGTGGCCCAGATCCACGACCGGATCAAGGGCAGGGAGACCCCGCGCACCTATCGCCGGGCGGATCGCCAGTGGCTCTTCGGGCAGGGCCGCTACATCTACAACTATCTCTCCTACGACGAGAAGACCCAGAGCCTCCAGAACCTCCAGGTGTTCGACTTCGACGAGAACCACCGCCTGATCCGCCGGCTCGTCGCCCAGTCCGCCCGCTACATCGGCGACGTCTGGCTGTTCAGCGACGGCTGGGCCCGCGAGTTCACCGGCGTCCTCTCGACCTTCACGCCGTTCCAGGGACCGCGCGTCGTCCGCTATCCCGAGACCCCGAGCTACTTCAACTCGGAGATCCGCCCCCCCAAGCAGATGCGCTACGGCGAGCTCAAGCGCTACATCCAGGAGCTCGCCGACAGCGGCCAGGCGGTGCCCGACCTCGAGGTCGAGCTGCAGAACAAGATCGCCTACCCCGTCATCTCGCTCATCATGGCGATCGTCGCCCTCCCCTTCGCCTTCCGCCTGGGACGGCAGGGGGCCCTCTACGGAGTCGGCCTCTCGATCGTGCTCGGGATGGTCTTCCTCATCGTCTTCTCCTTCTTCACCCAGCTCGGCAAGGTGGGAGCCCTGCCCGCGGCGGTGGCCGTCTGGAGCCCGGGCGCGGTCTTCGGGATCCTCTCCGCCTATCTCTTCCTGGGCGTCAGGACCTGAGAGCCGAGGAGGCTCGAAGCGAAGATTGTGATGGTGGCGGGGCGGGAAAGGCTTAGCCCTGCTTGCGCTTCTTCTTGAGCAGACCGGCGGAGGTCAGCTGGCGCATGAGGGCGGCCAAGCAGCGGGTGGTGATCTTGCTCATGCTGGTCGGGCTGTAGCCGAGGCGCTCCGCCACCTCCGCGGCCTCATACCCCAGGCGGTAGCGCAAGAGGAGGAGCGACTGACAGCGCTCCGGCAGCCGCTCGATGACCGTGCTCAGGTCGCGCACCAGGTCGGCATGCTCCTGCGCGGGAGCCATCGGTTCGGCCAACCAGTCGAGGACGGTCGAGTCGACCACCTCGTAGAGCTGACGGCGGCGGTCTCGCCAGTAGAGGAGACAGCGGTTCTTCACCGTCCCGAGCAGCCAGGCCTCGGGATCACGGATACCCTGCCACTGGTAGATCAGAGCCAGGAGGGCCTGCTGCAGGATGTCTTCCGTGTCCTGGGGGGGGATTCTGTAGCGGGCGAAGAGGAGCTTGAGGCGCGGGCGGACCTGGTGCAAGAACAGCTCGAGTCCGGCCTCTTCTTGCTGGGGATGATCGAGCGCGCTCATTCTGCTACCGCTGGTCTGTCCAGGATAGACTAACATCCCACCCCCGACCTGTCCAGGAGCAGAGCCTCAGTCTTCCGGCGGAGGGGCGTCGGGAGGGACGGACAGGCCGTAGCCGAGCAGCTGGTTGGTGAGCGCCGCGAGACAACGGCGGGTGACCTTCCGTACGCTCGATTTGCAGTAGCCGGTGCGCTCCGCCGCCTCGGCGGTGCTGCAGCCCAGGCCGTAGCGCAGGCGCAGGATGGAGCGGCAGCGATCGGGGAGAGCCGAGAGCAGGGCTTCGAGATCGAAGCGCAGGTCCGAGCTCTCCTGGGCCGGAGCCTCGGCCTCCGCCAGGAGCTCCAGGATGGTGCTGTCGACCAGGTCCCACAGGCGGCTCCGGTACTTGCGCCAGTAGATGATGCAGCGGTTGGAGAGGGTCGCGAGCAGCCAGGAATCCGGGTTGCGGATGCTCCCCCACTTCGAGACCATGATGAGGAAGGTCTCCTGGAGCAGGTCCTCGGCGTCCTGGGCGGGGATGCGGTAGCGGTAGAGGATCCGCTTCAACCGCGGCTGCATGCGGTCGAGGATCTCCTCCAGGGAGGGTTCCACGACGCCGTTAGGTTCGGTTTGAGCCATGAACAAGCTTGAAAGTTTAGTTGAATTTACATTAGCAAGCTTCGATTCAAATGTCTACAGGTAAGTAGCGCCCGGGCTGTAGGCGGGTGGGGTGGCCGTGCCGGGCCTGTTCGGACCGGCGGTCCTAGTTGGAACCGTGCTGCTGGCCGGGCGTCCGCCGGCACTTGGCGAGGTACTCGCGGAGCTCCTGGACGAGGTCGAGGGTGACCCGCTCCATCTCGGCGGCCTTCTGGAAGACGATGAGGGCCGCCAGGACCTCCCGCTCGACGTCCCGGGACTGGAAGATCGGCAGGATCTCCCCCGCGAGCCGGCGCATCTCGGCGCTCCGCCCCTGCTGGGCGTAGACGTGGGCGAGGTCCAGGGAGAGGAGAGCCGCGTCGTAGCCGAGCTCGCGGGAGACGAGCTCCCGGCCCACCTCCTGGAAGAGAGGCTCGGCACGCTCCAAATCACCGGCGGCCAAGGCGATCCTGCCCTCCAGCCACCGCAGGCGCACCAGGTTCATGCGGTCGCCGAGCTCGGCATAGAGGGGGCGGGTTTCGGCGAGGAGGGCGAGCGACTCGCGCTCGCGGCCGGTCTCGTGGAGGTAGAAAACCAGGTTGTGGCGAGCCGCCACGAGGAGCCGGGGCTCGCACCGGACGTCCACCCGCTCCAGCCCCTTCCGCAGGAGCTGGATGGCCTCCTCCGGCTTGCCGGCCAGGCCGCAGACGAAACCCTTTGAGATCAGGGCCTTGCCGGCGAGGTGGAGGTCGCCGTTCCGGTGGGCGATGTGCGCCACCCGGTCGAGCAGCCGGAGGGCCTCCCGGAAGCGTCCCTGGTTGCCCCGCAGCGATGCCTTGAGCAGGAGCAACCGGGCCTTCTCCAGCGGATCTCCCGTCCCTTCCTTGAGCAGCTGCTCGGCCCGGGCGAAGCCCTTGTCGGCCGTCCGGAAGTCGGAGCGGATACGCTCGGCGTTGGCGAGCGTGGCCCAGGCCCGGGCCGCGAGGTCGTTGACCCGCGCCGTCCCGTAGACCGCATGATTGAGGTGAGCCGCGGCCGCCGCTCCAAGCTCCGCCAGGTCGAGGGCGCGGCCGGGGTCCTGGAAGCCCCAATCCCGGGAGGCTTCGAGCAGGAGGTCGCATACCACCCAGCTCTGGAACCTCGCCTGGTGAGTGACCATGAGCCACTGGCGATCGAAGGGGTGAGCCGCGAGCTCCGCCAGCAGGGCCGGCGCGGACGCCTGCTCGACGGCGAAGGCCTCCTGCCGGCGGCCGAGCTCACGGCGCGCCGCCTCGAAGGCCGGCGTGTAGTCGTAGTGCTCGGGCCGGACGCCGGCTTGGAGGACCGTATCGACGGCGGGCAGGAAATGCCGGGTGATCTCGCGGCAGCTCGCGCAGCCGGAGAGCAGGTGCCGGACGATCTCGCGGCTCTCCTGGCGTGAGAGCTCGCCATGCCCGAACCGGTCGAGCTCCGCCCGCTCGGGATGACGGTCAACCATCTTGCGGCTCCCGCTGGAAACCGACGGCCAGGAGCTGCCGGGTAAGGGCCGCGAGGCAGCGGTTGGTGACCTTGCGGATGCTCGACGCCCGGTAGCCCATCTGCTCGGCCACCTCGGTCGGTCCGTAGCCGAGCCCGTAGCGCAGGCGGAGCAGCGACCGGCAGCGCGCGGAGAGCTTCCCCAGCACGCGGTTCAGGTCGCAGGTCAGCTCGGTCTTCTCCTGGTCCGGCGGCTGCGGCACGGAGATGAGGTCGAGGATGGCCGTGTCCACCGCGTCGCAGAGGCTGCCGCGGCGCTTGCGCCAATACATGATGCACTTCTTCTTCACCGTGCCGATGAGCCAGCTCTCCGGGCTCCGGATCTTGTCCCACTTGTAGAGGAGGGTCAGTTGAGCATCCTGAAGGATGTCCTCGGCATCCTCGGGAGGGACCTCAAAGTGCCGCAAGACCCGCTCCAGCCGGGGCCGGGCGTTCTTGAGCAGCTTGTTGAGCGATTCTCGCAGTTCGGGGTGGTCCAGAGTTGCCATTAGCACCCAATGTCTGTCGTGTCGATGCGCGTAGGCTAGCACCCCGCTCGCCCACTGTCCAGAAGTAGAACGGAAGAGCGTATCCGCCCGTTTGCGAAAGCCCGCGCGGGCTGCCCGGAGGCCGTAGTCGTGAAAGACGGCGATCGCTTCCTCGACCAGAATAGGAAAGACGAAAGCGGCCGGCAGAATTCCCGCGACGATCCTCCACCTTGCCGTGAGTCCCTTCCCGGGAGGATCGGGTTCAGGCGGTCCGGGACGACAGGACTGGGTCAGTTTGATCCTGCGGGCGGGCTCCTTCGGGCGCTCCGCGCAGCCAGCCTGTGCCCAGCATGGGTGTCGCCCGTCCTCGGAATCAAACTGGCCCAGTACGGGAACGGGCGGGATAAGATCCGCGCCCTATGGGTGTCTTCCTGCTCTTCCTGCTGGCGACCGCTCTGGGGTCGCTCTCGACCCTCTACTGGATCCCCGAGCCCGACCTCGGCCGGGGCTACTTCCAGATGAACGCCCTGGTGATCCTGGGCCTCCTGGGCCTCGCCTTGGCCGTGGTGCTGCTCCACCCCTTCCCGCGGCTGGGAAGGGCGGAGACCGCGGCGCTCGCACTCTCGCTCGCCGGCGCCTTCCTCTACTACGCGGCGATCTGGCGGGAGCGCTGGGACCTCTGCCGCTGGCCGCTGACGCTCGCCGCCGCCGCCTGCCTCGCCGGGCTCCTCCTGGCCGGGCGCGGTCTCGTGGGGCCGGTCACTGAGCTCCCCCACCGCGCGCCGCTCCTCGCGGCGGGCCTCCTCGCTTCGGCTCTGCTCCTCGGTTGGTCGCTCATCACCATGCTCCTCGGCCACTGGTACCTGGTGGCCCCCCGGCTCACCTTCCGCCACCTGGTGGTCTTCTGCCGGGTGCTGCTGGCGATCGCCGCCGTCCGCCTGCTGGCCGTCCTCGCCTCGCTCGCGGTGGCGGCCGGGGTGGACGAGCGGGTCGATCCCCATCCGCTCCACCTCTTAGCCGGCTTCGCGGGCCAGGGGATCTTCTTCTGGTTCCGTCTCCTCTGGGGTCTCGCCGTCCCCCTCCTCCTCGCGGCGATGGCTCTCCACTGCGCCCGGCAGCGCTCGAACCAGTCCGCGACCGGCATCCTCTACGTGCTCGTGGTCGGCACCTTCATCGGCGAGATCACCGGCTATTTCCTGACCGTGACGACCGGCGTGCCGGTCTAGAGGGCTCGCGGTGCGCATCCGCACGCAGTGCCGGGATTGCGGCCTCCCCTTCCGCGCCGAGTTGCGCCCCGACCTGCGCGAGCTCCCCTGCCCCAACTGCGGCCGGACCCGGCAGGTCGCACCGGCCGGCTGGACGGAGACGACGGTCGACGTCTGCCCCCTCTGCGGCTGCCGCCACCTCTATCCCCAGCGCGACTTCAACCGCGCCCTGGGCTGCACCCTGGTGGCGATCGGCGCCGCCCTCGTGCCATGGACCTTCGGCCTCTCGCTCCTCGCCTTCGGCCTGGTCGACCTCTGGCTCTACCGGCGGCTCAAGGAAGTGGTCGTCTGCTACCGCTGCGACACGGTCTACCGCGACGCCCGCCCGCTCCCCCGCCAGACGGAGTTCGACCTCCTGAAGCACGACGTGCTCAAGTACGGCAAGAGCTGGGACGACGAGAAGGCGGGGCCGACGGAGGAGGAGCCTCACAGCGAGGCGCCCCCCTCCTAGCCAGGAAGCGTCAGGCGGGCTGGGCCACCGGCTCGGTCGCCGTCGCCGATGCGAGGCCCGCCGCCTCGCGGATCTCCGGCATCCGCCGGGTGCTCTCCCAGGTGAAGTCCGGCTCGTCGCGGCCGAAGTGGCCGTAGGAGGCGGTCTGGCGGTAGATCGGCCGGCGGAGGTCGAGGTAGTCGATGATCCCCCGCGGGGAGAGCGGGAAGAGCTCGCGCACGAGGCGCTCGCACTCGCTGTCCCCCACCGTCCCGGTGCCGAAGCTGTCGACGCGGACCGAGACCGGGTCGACGACGCCGATGGCATAGGCGAGCTGCACCTCGATGCGCTCGGCCAAGCCGGCCGCCACGAGGTTCTTGGCGATGTGGCGGGCCATGTAGCAGGCCGAGCGGTCGACCTTGGTGGGATCTTTCCCCGAGAAGGCGCCGCCGCCGTGCCGGCCGTAGCCGCCGTAGGTGTCGACGATGATCTTGCGCCCGGTCAGGCCGCAGTCGCCCTGCGGGCCGCCGATGACGAAGCGGCCGGTCGGGTTGACGTGGAAGATGGTCTTGGAGTCCAGGAGCCCCTCGGGGATCTCGGGCTTGATGACGCGCTCGATGACCTCGTGGGTCAGCTCCTCCTGTGCCACCTCGGGGTCGTGCTGGGTCGAGATGACGACCGTATGCACCCGGACCGGCCGGTTGCCGTCGTACTCGACCGTCACCTGGCTCTTGCCGTCCGGCCGCAGCCAGGTGAGCTCGCCCGCCCGGCGGGTCTCGGCCAGGCGCCGGGTCAGGCGGTGGGCGAGGGTGATCGGGAGCGGCATCAGCTCCGGCGTCTCGCGGCAGGCGAAGCCGAACATCAGCCCCTGGTCGCCGGCGCCGCCGGTGTCCACCCCCTGGGCGATGTCGGGCGACTGTGGGTCGATCGACGAGACCACGGCGCAGGTCTTGTAGTCGAAGCCGTAGTCGGCGCGGACGTAGCCGATCTCCTGGATCGTCCGCCGGGCGACGGCGGCGAAGTCGACGTAGGCGCGGGTGGTGATCTCGCCGGCGAGGAAGGCCATCCCGGTGGTCACCAGGGTCTCGCAGGCGACCCGGCCCGTGGGGTCGTGGCGCAGCACCTCGTCCAGAATGGCGTCCGAGATCTGGTCGGCCACCTTGTCGGGGTGCCCCTCGGTCACGGACTCCGAGGTGAACAGATGGGCGTCTCGCTGACTCATATACGCACCTCTAGCGGTCGGTCGGTGTTATCCGTCTACTCCCACAGTGCTGGCGGAGGCCTGTCGCGCGACTCGACCGAGGGAAAAAACGGAGAGGATCTCCCGTTCGAGCGGTCGAAAACTTTATCACGGCCTGGTGGTCCAGGTTCAGAGCGTCTCGGGCCACACACTAGAATCGTCATCCTGAGGGCGAGCGCCGCGAGCCGGAAGGATCTGGGCGGGGGGCCCCCACCCAGATCCTTCGGTCGCTAGGGCTCCCTCAGGATGACGTCGCGTGTGGTCGAAGAGCTCGTTACCGGATCGGGCGGCTCTCGAGGACGCCGTAGAAGAGCGTCGAGAGGGCGTGCAGGGTGGAGATGGCGACCGCCTTCCTCCGGGTCTCCAGGCCGCCGGTCAGGGACGAGATCATGCCGCCGCTCCGGCGGGTGCCCGGGACGGCCAGGGGGACCTGGTCGCTGTCGAGCCCGGCGATGATCCGCTCGGGGACCTGGATCGAGCCGGACGAGCCCCAGGACTCGCCGAGGAGGCCGCGGACCACCGTCCAGTTGCGCACGAAGTAGCAGTGCTTGCCGTCGACGTCCAGGCTGTGCAGGCCGCCCTCGGTCGCGACGTAGAAGTGATAGTTGTCGACGAGCGCCTTCTCCAGGGACATGGCGCGCTCCCGGAGGAGGCCGATCACCTCCTCGTCGGAGACGGGCAGGCCCATCGCCGGCTCTTCGACCGGCTGCGGCACGACCGCCACGGAGACGGCGCGGTCGAGGCCGTCATGGAAGTAGCGGAGGAAGCCGTCGCGCACTCCGAGGAGCTTGTCCGGTGACGGCCCCGCCACCGCGATCTCGACGCCCGTTTGGAGCCTTTGCCAGAAGTTCTTAAGATCTGTGATCATGATCCTCAGTCGCCACAATAAGACGGTCAAGGATATTCGCCGCCTGCGGCGAAGTAAAGGCGACCTCGCCCTCCTCGAAGGGCCGCACCTGGTCGGCGAGGCCCTGGCGGCGGGCTTAAGCCTCGAAACCGTGCTCGCCACGCCCGACTTCCTCGCCACCCCGGAGGGCGCCTCCCTCGCCCGCCGCCTTCCAATGGCGCCGCTCTCGGTCGCCCCCGAGGTCCTCTCCGATCTCGCCGACGCCGACTCGCCGAAGGGCCTCCTCGCCGTCGCCCGCCTGCCGCGCGCCGGGGTGGACGGCCTGCCGGTACGGCCGGGAGCGGCCTACCTCTATATCGACGGTCTCCAGGATCCCGGCAACCTCGGGGCCCTGGCGCGGGTGGCGGAGGCGGCGGGAGCGGCCGGGCTCGCCCTCGCTCCCGGCACCGTCCACCCCAACCATCCGCGGGCGCTGCGCGGCTCGGCCGGCAGCCTGCTCCGCCTGCCCGTGGCCGTGGGGGTGACCCCGGAGTCTCTGGCGCGCCATCTCGCCCCCGCTTCTCCGCGCTGGGCCGCCCTGGTACCGCGGGATGGCACCCATCTCTACGCCGCTCCGCTCGCCGGCACTCTCGTCCTCGCCCTCGGCGCCGAGGGCCCCGGCCTCTCCCCCGCCGCCAGCGCCTTGGCCGACCTCGCGCTCACCATCCCCGTCGAGCCTCCCGTCGAGTCGCTCAATGCCGTCGTCGCCGCCGCCCTGGTCCTCTTCGAGGTGCGGCGCCAGCGGGCGCGATCCGTGGTCTAATCCGCTCCATGAAGATCGCCATCGGCTCCGACCACGCCGGCTTCCGCTACAAGGAGAAGATCAAGGACCTCCTGACGAGCCTGGGTCACGAGGTCCGCGACTTCGGGACCGACTCCGAGGCGCCGGTCGACTACCCCCTCTTCATCCGCCCCGTGGCCCTCGCCGTCTCCCGCGGCGAGGCCGAGCGCGGCATCGTCCTCGGCGGCTCGGGCAACGGCGAGGCGATCGTCGCCAACCGGGTTCCAGGCGTCCGCTGCGCGCTCTGTTGGAACGAGGAGTCGGCGCGGCTCGGCCGGCAGCACAACGACGCCAACGTCATCTCCATGGGCGAACGGATGATGACTCCCGAGACGGCCCTCTCGATCGTCCGCATCTGGCTCGACACCCCCTTCGAGGGCGGCCGTCACCAGCACCGGATCGAGCTGATCGATTCTCCCCCGGCTCCGCCGCCCGGCTCCTAGATGCTGCCCGAGGCCTTCGCGGCGCTCCGCCGCGAGCTGGGTGAAGCCCGAGTCCGCACCGCCGAGCCGCTCGCTCCCTACACGACCTTCCGCATCGGCGGCCCCGCCGACCTCTACTACGAGGCGGAGAGCGCCGACGAGCTCGCCGCCGCCGTTCTCGCCGCCCGTCGGCTCGGGGTGCCCTGGTTCCTGCTCGGGGTGGGCGCCAACATCCTGGTCGGCGACCGCGGCTTCCGCGGCCTCGTCATCCGCAACCGGGCTCGGCGCGTCGAGCCGCTCCCCGGAGACCGGCTGCGTGCCGAGAGCGGCACCTGGGTCGACCCGGACCTGATCGAAGCCGCCGTCTCCCGCGGCCTTTCCGGCCTCGAACACTTCGTGGGCATCCCCTCGACGGTGGGCGGCGCCCTCTGGCAGAACCTGCACTTCCTCTCCCCCGCCCCGGCCCGCGAGCGGACGATGTTCATCGCCGAGGTGACGCGGGAGGCCGAGATCTTGACCGAGGAGGGCGAGCGCCGGACGGTGGGAGTCGATTACTTCCAGTTCGGCTACGACCAGTCGATCCTCCACGTCCGGAGAGACGTCGTGCTCGCCGCGACCTTCGCCCTGACGCCGGCCGACCCGAGGAGATTGCGGGAGATCCTGGCCGAGAACCTCGACTGGCGCCGCGCCCGCCACCCGCCGCTCGACACCGAGCCCTCCGCCGGCTCCATCTTCAAGAAGATCGAGGGGATCGGCGCCGGCCGGCTGATCGACGAGTGCGGGCTGAAGGGGGAGGCGATCGGCGGTGCGATGATCACCCCGCGGCATGCCAACATCATGATCAACCGCGGCGGCGCCACGGCGGCCGACGTGCGGGCGCTGATCGCGCGGGTGCAGGAGGTGGTGCTGGAACGGACGGGGTACCGGCTGGAGCCGGAGATCTCGTTCGTGGGGGAGCCCTGAGCGACGGCTACCGTCTATACTGCCCGGCGAAGCTCGCGATCCTCGAAGGAGATGACCGTGTCGAATCCCAAGCTCGGCCCCCACGGCTGTAGGACAACGTTGGCGTTCTGCCTCCTCCTCCTTCTCGGCGGAGCCGCTCTTCCCGCGGCGGCCCAGGGCAAGGACCTGCCTCCCACCCCGGCAAACGCCGAAGAGCTGTTCCAGGCCGGGGCCTGGGAGAAGGCGATCGTCGCCAACGAGGCGGTGGTCCAGGCGGAGCCCGGCAACGGCCGGGCCTGGTTCCGGCTCGGCTTCGCGCGCGTCCACCTCAAGCGCTACGACGACGCCGCGGCGGCTTTCGACCGCGCCGAGGCGGCCGGCTATACGACCTCGCCCTACCTGCGCTTCGGGCGCGCCGTCATCGCTGCCGCCCGGCATCAGAAGGACCAGGCTCTTGCCGAGCTCGATAAAGCGGTCTCGGCGGGCTTCGCCGATTCACAGGCGCTCGGGGCGGACGAGAACTTGAAGGCGCTCGCCGGGGACCCCCGGTACAAGCAGCTCGTGGAGCGCATCGAGCGCCCCTGCGAGGCCGATCCCGCCTACCACAAGCTCGACTTCTGGCTCGGCCACTGGGACGTCTTCGCCGAGGGCAAGCAGGACGGCACCAACTTCATCGAGAAGACCCTGAACGGCTGCGCCCTGATCGAGAACTGGAAGGAGATGGACGGCCACGAAGGCAAG
>JAXDLD010000272.1:0-8583 GCA_034666805.1 Acidobacteriota bacterium | reverse complement strand
CTGATGAAGGACGAGTCGGGGAACCCCACCGGCTCCTTCAAGGCGCGCGGGCTCTCGCTCGCCGTCAACCGGGCGCGCGAGCTGGGGGCGCCGGGGGTGCAGCTGGCGAGCGCCGGCAATGCCGCACTGGCCCTGGCCGCCTACGCCGCGGCGGCCGGCCTGCCCGCCCGCCTGGCCATGCCCGAGGACACCCCGGTCACCATCTTCGAGCGCTGCCGCGAGCATGGGGCGGAGGTCCTGACCTCGGCGGGCACCTTGGTCGACGCCGCCAAGCTCCTTCCGCCGGAGGGTTACTGGAACCTCTCGACGCTCCGCGAGCCCTACCGGGTGGAGGGCAAGAAGACGATGGGATTGGAGCTCGCCGAGCAGCTCGGCTGGGACCTCCCGGACTGGATCGTCTACCCCCTGGGCGGCGGCACGGGGATCGTGGGGATGCACAAGGCGTTCGCCGAGCTGCGCCGCCTGGGGCTCCTCCGCCCGGACGTCCGCACGCCGCGCTTCGTCATCGTCCAGATGGCCGGCTGCGCCCCCATGGTGCGCGCCTTCGAGCGCGGCCAAGAGTCGGCCGAGCCGTGGGCTGAGCCACGGACCCGGGTCTGGGGCCTGCGGGTGCCGCGGGCGATCGGCGACTTCCTCGTCCTCCGGGCGGTGCGGGAGTCGAAGGGCCGCGCCCTCGCCATCGCCGAGGAGCGGCTGCCGGAGATCCTGGCGCGGATGGCGCGCCTCGAGGGGCTCCGCCCCGGACCCGAGGGGGCCGCGGCCCTGGCCGCCGTCGAGGACCTCGCCGCCGCCGGCGAGATCCGCCCGGGGGAGCGGGTGGTCGTCTTCCAGACCGGCCACCCGGACAATTACAAGTGATCCACGGCGCAGCCTTCCAGCAGCTCCTGGGCGAGATGGTCGGGAGCGGTGGGGTCTCTGGGGTCTCCGCCCTCGTCGGCACGGTCGAGCGGATCGAGTGGACCGGCGCCGCCGGCCTCGCCCGCCGCCCGGACCGGCCGGCCGAGTTGGGGAGCCGCTTCGACCTCGGCTCCCTCACCAAGCCGTTCGTCGCCACCCTCGCCCTCGTTCTCGACAGCCGAGGAGACCTGTCGCTCGGGCTCCCGATCGGCGAGGTCTGGCCGCGCGCCGACCCGCGGCTCGCCCGGCTCCCGCTCTCGGACCTCCTCTGCCATCGCTCGGGCCTCGCCGCCTGGACCCCCCTCTACCGGCGCTGTGATTCGCTGGCGGCGATCCTCGCTCTCCTCCTCGGCGGCGATCTCCTGGGCGCCGATCTCCCCACCTACAGCGATCTCGACTATCTCCTCTGGGCGCGGGCCGCCGAGGAGTGCCTCGGCCTTCCCTTAGCCGATCTCCTGCGCGAGCGGGTGCTCGCTCCGCTCGGGCTCTCCACCGTCACCCTGGCTCCCGGTGACCAGCCCGACGTGGCCGAGTCCCTCATGGGCACCGGCAAGGAGGTCGAGCTCGCGGCGGAGCAGGGGATCGCGATCGAGGATCTCGGGCCTCCCGCACCCGGCACGGTCCAGGACGGCAACTCCCGTTTCCTGGCCGGCCTCGGAGTCGATCTCCCCGGCCATGCCGGGCTCTTCGGCCGGGCCGCGGACCTCTGGGCCCTGGGGGTGGAATGGCTGCGGCCGGGCCGGCTGTTTTCGCAAGAGGCAGCCAACCTGGCGCTCTCCGCGGGCAGCGGCCTCTACGCCCTGGGATGGGTGCGGCGCAACGTCGCGGGCAGTGCCGGGCCGGCGCTCGGTCCCGATTCTTTCGGACACAGCGGTTTCGCCGGCGGCAGCCTGTGGATCGATCCGGCGGCCTCCGATGGGGGGCGGATCCTCGTCCTCCTCGGCGCCCGCACCGATCCGGCGATCGACTTCAACCCCTGGCGCCGGCGTTTCCACGCCCTGGCTTATGATGAAGGCAACTGCAAGGAGAGAGCTTCCCAATGAAGACTGAAGACCTGGTCCTGGTGGACGGGGTGCGGACCCCGATGGCGGAATACAACGGCTCCTTCGCGGAGATCTCGGCGATCGATCTCGCCGTCCACGCGGCGCGCGCCCTCTTCGAGCGCACCGGCATCGCCCCGGCCGAGATCGACCAGACGTTCGTCGGCAATGCGCTCCAGACCTCCCCGGACGCCATCTACGGCGCCCGCCACGTGGCGCTCAAGGCCGGGGTGCCCAAGGAGGTGCCGGCCTTGACCGTCAACCGGCTCTGCGGCTCCGGCATCCAGTCGGTGATCTCGGGGGCGCAGGCGATCTTGACCGACGAGGCCACCACCTGCCTCGTGGGCGGGATGGAGAACATGTCGCAGGCGCCGCACGTCATCTGGGGCGCCCGCCGCGGCTTCAAGCTCGGCCAGGGGCAGCTCCAGGACCTCCTCATGATCTCCCTCCACGACCCCTACGCCGGCTGCTACATGGCGCAGACGAGCAACAACCTGGCCCGTGACTACGGGATCACGAGAGAGCAGCAGGACGAGTTCGCCATCCTCTCCCAGCGCCGCGCTGGGGAGGCCTGGAAGAGCTGCCGGCTCTCCCAGGAGGTGGTGCCGGTGCCGGTGGGGAAGGGCAAGCGGGCGACCGTCGTCGAGCGCGACGACCACATGCGCCCCGAGACCACGATGGAGGACCTCGCAGGGCTCCCCTCGGCGTTCGACAAGGACGGCTTCGTCACCGCCGGCAACGCCTCGGGGATCGTCGACGGGGCGGCCATGATGATCCTCTCGACCGCCGAGCGGGCGAAGGAGCGCGGCTGGAAGCCGCTCGGGCGCATCGTCTCCTGGGCGGTGGCGGGAGTCGAGCCGTCGCGCATGGGCATCGGCCCGGCGCCGGCCATCCGCGCGGCTTTGAAGCGGGCCGGGATGGAGCAGAAGGATCTCGACCTGATCGAGATCAACGAGGCCTTCGCGGGGCAGATCCTGGCGGTCGTCAAGGAGCTCGATCTGGAGGTCGACAAGCTCAACGTCAACGGCGGCGCCATCGCCCTCGGGCACCCGCTCGGCGCCTCCGGCACCCGGCTCCTGATCACTCTATTGAAGGAGCTCAACCGGCGGGGCGGCGGCCGGGGCGTGGCCTCGGCCTGCATCGGCGGCGGGCAGGGGATCGCCATGGTGGTGGAGGGCTTCGGGAACCCGGGGAGCCCGGCTTGATCGATCTGACGGGGCGCCGGGTCCTGGTGACGGGGGCGAGCCGCGGCATCGGCGCCGCCTGCTGCCGCCTCTTCGCCCAGGCCGGCGCCACCGTCCTCGTGCAGTATTTCGCCAGCGGCCAGAAGGCCAACGAGGTGCTCTCTGATCTCAAGCGCCTCTCCGACCATCCGCACGCGGTCTTCCGCTGCGACGTCACCCGCCGCAGCCAGATCAAGCGGCTCTTCGGCTTCATCGCCGCCCAGTGGGGCGGCCTCGACTGTCTGGTCAACAACGCCGGGGTCTGGGTGCACGACCCCCTGACCCGGCTCGACGAAGAGCGGCTCGCGGCCACCTTCTCGGTCAACGTCGTCGGCCCCTTCCTCTGCGCCCGCGAGGCGGTGCCGATGCTCGAACGCTCGGAAGACGGCGCGATCGTCAACATCTCCTCGACCGCCGGCCAGCGCGGGGAGGCCTTCTACAGCGCCTACGCGGCGAGCAAGGGGGCGATGATCTCGGCGACCAAGTCCTGGTCCTCCGAGCTGGCGCCGAAGATCCGGGTCAACTCGGTCGCCCCGGGCTGGGTCGACACCGACATGACGGCCGAGGCCCTGGCCGGCGACGGCGGCAAGGCGATCGCCGCCTCCATCCCCCTCGGCCGGGTCGCCTCCCCGGAGGACATCGCGGGCCCGGTTCTCTTCCTCGCCTCGCCGCTCGCCCGCCACATCACGGGCGAGATCCTGAACGTCAACGGCGGCAGCGTCCTCGCCGGCTAGATGAACCCTTCCGGTCTGCCCTCCCTCTGGCTGGCCCGACCCTCCCTCTTAAGCGTCGAGGAGGTCGACGTCGCCGTCGTCGGCGGCGGCATCGTCGGGGTGTCGACCGCCTACTGGCTGGCGAAGGCGGGCCGGCAGGTGGTCCTGCTCGAGGCCGGGACCCTGGCCGGCCGGGCTTCGGGCCGCAACGCGGGCTTCCTCTTGACCGGCAGCGCCGAGCCCTACACCGCGCTCGTGGCGAGCGCCGGCGAACGGACCGCGCGGCGCTTCTGGGAGGTGTCGACCGAGAACCGCGAGCTCCTGCGTTCCGAGATCCTCGACCCCGGCCGGGTCGACTGCGAGTTCCTGCCCGAGGGGAGCTGGCTCTCCGCCCTCCCGGGGACCGACCAGGAGGAGGCCCTGCGGGAGAGCGCCGAGATCCTGATCGCTTTAGGCTTCGACCTCGAATGGCGGGAGGCGGGGGAGATGCGGCGGGCGAGCGGCAGCGACCTCCTGGCCGGCGGGCTCTTCCAGCCGCGCGACGGCGGCCTCGACCCGGTCTGCCTCTGCCGCGGGATCGCCCGGCTCTCGGGGGCCGACGTCCGCACCGGCTTTCCGGTGCGGGCGATCGAGCCGGCGGGGGAGCGGGTGCGTCTGATCTCGGACGCCGGGCAGGTCGTGGCGAAGCAGGCGGTCCTCGCCGTCAACGCCTACGTGGCGGGCCTGGTGCCGAGCCTCGCCGGGAGCGTCCGCCCGGTGCGTGGCCAGATGCTCGCCACGGCCCCCGGCCCGCGCGACCTCCGGGGGATCTGGTATGTCAACGAGGGCTACGAGTACCTGCGCCAGCTCGGGGACGGCACCCTGGTCTTAGGCGGCTGCCGCTGGGCCGCCCGGGAGCAGGAGGTGGGCACCGAGGAGACCCCCACCGGTACCGTCCAGGGGGCGCTCGAGCGTTTCCTCGCCGAGTACTTCCCGCGCTTCGCCGACCGTCCCATCCGCCACCGCTGGGCCGGGACCATGGCCTTCACCGCCGACGGTCTGCCCTGTATCGGCACCGTCCCCGAGATCCCCGCCGCCCTCTACGCCGCCGGCATGAACGGCCACGGCCTGTCGCTCGGCTTCGCCACCGGCCGCTACCTGGCGAGGCGGGCCTGCGGCGAGGACCTGCCGCCGCTCTTCGCCTGACGTTTCAGCGTCCTACCGCCGCCGCAGCTTCGAGAGCAGCCGCAGCACCTCCATGTAGAGCCAGATCAGGGTCACCAGCAGGGCGAAGGCCCCGTACCACTCCATGTACTTCGGCGCCCCCTGGGCGGCCGCGGTCTCGATGAAGTCGAAGTCGATCACCAGGTTCATGGCGGCGATGACGACGACGACCGCGCTGAAGCCGATCCCCAAGGGTCCGCTCTCGTGGATGAAGGGGATGCGGTGGCCGAAAAGCCCCAGCACCATCGAGGCGATGTAGAGGAGGCAGACGCCGCCGGTCGCCGACATCACCATGATCTTGAACTTCTGGGTGGCGCGGACGAGCCCGGTGCTGTAGAGGGCGAGCATGGCGAAGAGGGTGCCGAAGGTGAGCCCCACCGCCGGCGCGACGATCCCGTGGTAGGAGCTCTCGAAGAGGGCCGAGAGCGCGCCCAGGACGAGCCCTTCGAGCAGAGCGTAGACGGGCGAGGTGACGCCGGCCCAGGAGCGCTTGAAGATCGTCACCACGGCCATGGCCAGGCCGCCGATGAGGCCGATCCCCATGATGGCCGGGGTGGCGGGGGAACCGGCACGCACCTGCGACCAGGACCAGATCGCGGAGGTGAGGACGAGGATGGCCAAGGCCGCTGTCTTGTGGACTGTACCGCGGACGGTCATCGCCTCGGCGGAGGTGGCGAGGCCGGTGAAGGCCGTATCGCGAAAAGCGGGGTTTCTGGTTCTCATGCGGGTATTTTACCCCGGAAGGCCCGTTCCTCCGCGCCCTCCCTCCCGCGGCGCTGATATCCTTGCGGCCGATGATCCAGAAGAGCCCACACCTGGAAGTGGACATCCCCGAGGTCTCCCTGACCGCGCTCCTCCTGGAGCGCGCCCGGAGCTTCGCCGGCAAGGCCGCCTTGATCGACGGCCCCACCGGCCGCGCCTACACCTATGGCGAGTGGGCGGCCCTCGTCCTGCGGGCCGCCGCGGGCCTCGCGCGCCACGGCTTCGGCAAGGGCGACGTCCTGGCGATCTACAGCCCCAACCTGCCCGAGTACGCCATCGCCTTCCATGGCGCCGCGCTGGCCGGCGGGGTCGTCACCACGATCAATCCGCTCTACACGGTCGACGAGCTGACTTACCAGCTCCGCGACTCCGGGGCGCGGTACCTGATCACCGTCGGCCCCTTCCTCGACAAGGCGCTCGCCGCCGCCCGGAGCGTGGGCCTCTCCCGGATCTTCGTTTTCGACGAGACGGGCAAGGCGGAAGGGGTGCTCCCCTTCACGTCCCTCCTCGCGGAGGACGGCCCCGTGCCCGAGCCCGGGATCGCACCCAGAGAGGATCTCGTGGCCCTGCCCTATTCGAGCGGCACGACCGGCCTCCCCAAGGGCGTCATGCTCACCCACTACAACCTGGTGGCCAACCTCCTGCAGAACGCGGCGAGCCCGCTCGAGGTGGGGACGGACGACACGATCATCGCCGTCCTCCCCTTCTTCCACATCTACGGCTTAGTCGTCGTCATGAACCTCGGCCTCTACCACGGCGCGACGATCGTGACCCTGCCGCGTTTCGAGCTCGACTCTTTCCTCGCGACCCTGGCGAAGTACGGCGTCACCTTCGCCAACGTGGTCCCGCCGATCGTCCTCGCCCTCGCCAAGCACCCCGCGGTCGGCCAGCACGACCTCTCGAAGCTGCGGATGATCTTCTCCGGCGCGGCGCCCCTGGGAGGCGAGATCGCCCAGGCCTGCGCCCGCCGGCTCGGCTGCCTGGTCTTCCAGGGCTACGGCCTGACCGAGACCAGCCCGGTGACTCACGTGAGCCCCTCCGACCCGGCGCTGGCGAAACCGGGCTCGGTCGGCTTTCCCCTCCCCAACACCGAGTGCCAGATCGCCGACCTCGATAGCGGCGCGCCGCTCGGCCCGGGAGAGCGGGGGGAGATCTGCATCCGCGGTCCGCAGAACATGCTGGGCTACCTGAACCGGCCCGAGGCCACCGCCGCCATGATCGACGCCTCTGGGTGGCTCCACACCGGCGACGTCGGCTACGTGGGGGAGGACGGCCACCTGTACGTCGTCGACCGGGTCAAGGAGCTGATCAAGTACAAGGGCCTCCAGGTCGCCCCAGCCGAGCTCGAGGCGGTTCTCCTCACCCATCCGGCGGTCGCCGACGCCGCCGTCATCCCGAGCCCGGACGAGGAGGCCGGCGAGGTCCCCAAGGCTTTCGTCGTCCTCAGGGGAGAGGCGATACCCGACGAGATCCTCGCCTTCGTGGCCGCCCGGGTCGCCCCCTACAAGCGCATCCGGCGCCTGGAGATCGTCGACCAGATCCCCAAATCCGCCGCGGGCAAGATCCTCCGCCGGGTTCTGGTCGAGCGCGAGCGGGCGCGGGAGAGCTGAAAGCCCGGATGAACGAGCGCGGGAAGCGCTGACGTTACTCCTACGGTGTGTTGCGCTGGAGGATGATCTCGTCGACCACCCGCGCGGCGCTCCGCACCGTTTCACGGGTGCCGTTCAAGATGGCGAGCGCGTATTTGAGGGTCTTCCCCCCCGCCGTGCGCTCGTAGTAACCGCCCTCGTCGGCCGATCCGGACGTCGCCGGCAGGTCGTCCAGCTCGTAGAGGCCGATCTTCATCGCGTGGACCGAGTAGGCGAGGGGCGGCGTGGCCATCCCGAGACCCTCCTCGACGAAGCTTCGCGTCCCATGCTGGTCGAGCCGGTTGACCATCTCCGTGCTGGGACCGCTGCCGACGAAGACCCCTTTTCCGAGGGCGGCGAAGAACGTGGCAACGCTCCGCGCATGGGCGAGCTGACCGCCGAAGCTCGGGACCGTGCCCCACTGGCCGCCCACGTAATCCTTCGCCAGCCAGAGCCCCTTGTTGGCGGTGGCGTCGTAGAGGCCGAGGGCGGCCATCGTCCCCATGATGTACTGGAAGCCGAGGTCGCGGATCGTCAGGCCCGCGCCGGTCGTGTCCGAGAACTGGGCCATGAGGAGCATGCGCTCGAAGAAGAGCAGGGAGTTGACGGCCGGCTGGTCGTGCAGGGCCGCGAGCTCGGACGGCGATTTGCCATCCGACTGGAACCCGACGTTCCAGGAGCCCGGCGTCGAGCCCGGGGTGACGTCGAAGATCCGGCCGAGCTTGGGGAAATCCGCCGGCCGCTTATCGAAGCGCTTGCGGACCGTCGCGCCCCAGGCCGCCTCGACGGCCGCGAGCAGGTCCTTTGCCGTGGCGGCCGAAACGCCCTGGACCGCCGCCCGGAGCGCCTCGCGGAGAGCGAAGGCGGCGCCCAGGGCCGTGATCTTGTTGAGGCTGGCGGTGAACACCATGGCTAGGTCGTCGAGCTTGCCGTAGTCGAGCCCGCCATCCGTCATGTCGAAGACGGCGATCTTGATTTTGGGATCGATTTTCTTCGCTGTCCGGGCCGCCGCCAGGGCGTCGCTGATCCCGAGCGTCGCCTGACCCTTGGGGCCGCCGGGATTAACGGCGATCGGCAGGGCGGTGAACGGGAAGGGAGAGGCGGAGATCGTGCCGGT
>JAXDLD010000271.1:0-5328 GCA_034666805.1 Acidobacteriota bacterium | reverse complement strand
CGAACCTGCTGAACAACGCCGCCAAATACGGCGAGCCGGGCGGCAGCATCTCGCTCACCGGCGAGCGGCACGGGGCCTCGGTCGTCGTCTCCGTTCGGGACACCGGAATCGGCATCCCAGCCCCCATGCTGCCCAGGATCTTCGACATGTTCACTCAGGTCGATTCTTCGCTGGAGCGGGCGCACGGCGGCCTGGGGATCGGGCTGACCCTCGTGCGGAGCCTCGTGGAGCTGCACGGCGGGACGGTCGAGGCGAGGAGCGCGGGTCCGGGCCAGGGCAGCGAATTCACGATCCGGCTTCCGGCCGTCGCGATCGAGCCGGACGACGCACCGCGGGAAGCGCCGAGCCGGCCCGAGCCGGCCGAGGCGCCTCCCAGGCGCCGGATCCTGGTCGTCGACGACAACGAGGATGCCGCCACGAGCCTCAGCCTGCTGCTCACCCTGGCGGGCAACGAAGTGCGGACTGGTCACGACGGCCTGGCCGCGGTCGAGATGGCGGCGGCATTCCGGCCGACGGTGATCCTGCTCGACATCGGCATGCCCAGGTTGAACGGCTACGAAGCGGCGCGCAGGATCAGGGAGCAGCAGGGAGAGGAGGTCGTCCTCATCGCTTTGACCGGTTGGGGTCAGGACGAGGACAGGCGCCAGGCGCAAGAGGCGGGCTTCGATCACCACCTCGTAAAACCCCTGGACTTCGCCATTTTGCAGGGGCTGTTGGCCGCGGTCAAGACTTCGACGCCTTAAGGGGTGCCGCGGACGACCTCGGCATAGATCGCCGCCAGCCGGGCGCTGACCGCGGCCGGATCGTGGCGCTCGCGGAGCGCCGCCCGCCCCGCCGCGACGAGCGAGCGGGCGAGCGCGGGCTCGCCATGGAGCCGGGCCAGGGCGGTGGCGAACCCGGCCGGGTCTTCCGCCACCAGGAGCTCGCGCCCGCTCTCGGCGCCGAGCCCGGAGACCGCCTCCGGCGTCCCCACCACCGGCACCCCGCGCGCCCAGGCCTCGAGGATCTTCATCCGCACCCCGGAGGCGATCCGCACCGGCACCGCCAGGATCGCGCGGGCCGGGAAGGCGTCGGCGCTGTCGGCGGGCGCCGGGTGAGCGGTGACCCCCACCGCCGAGCCCCCGGCCTCTTCCCCGAAGAGGTGGAGGACGGCCCCGGGCAGGGCGGCGCGGACGGCGGGCCACACCTCGTTCCGGAACCAGGCCGCCGAATCGGCGTTGGGCAGCCAGCCGGCGCTCCCCAGGACGACGACCGCGGGGTCGCCGGAGAGGGCGGTGCCCCCCGCGGGGAGGCTCGCCGGGAAGGGGGCGGCCACCGTGTGGACCTTCCCGGACGCCGCCGGCCCCCGGAGGCCGCCGAAGCCCGCGAGCTGGGCGAGCCGTGCCGCGTCCTCCGGGGTGAGCGCCACGGTCGCCGCCGTCCTCCGGACCGCCTCCCCCTCCCAGGCCGCGAGGCGCCGGGCCTCGATCGCGAGGAGGGCTCCCATACCGCCGCCGCGCCGGCGCGCTGCCGCCGCCCAGAGGGCGCTCTCGACGTTCTGGGCCCGCAGCACGACCGGGGGCGTCCCCTGCCGGGGCACCTGCGGCAGGGCCTGGAGCTGCTCGGCGTGGACGAGGTCGAAAGGCTCGGTGGCGAGGAGCCGCTCCACCTCGCCTCGCACCGCGGCCAGGGAGTGGCGGGCGACCGACAGCGGCATCCCGGTGACCACCGCCCGGACGAGGGTGGGGAGGCGCTCCGCCGGCCGCGCCGCCACCAGGCGGGGGGAGCAGAGGGGGCGCAGAGCGCTCGCCACCGACCCGATGTCGAAGCGCCCCGGGTCGACGGGGGCGACGAGCGTCACCCGGTGGCCGGCCGCGGCCAGCCCCTCCAGGGTGTGGAGGAGCAGCAGCCGCCCGCCGTCGAGCGGCGGCCAGGGCGCCTTGGTGGCCACGACGAGGATCTTCAAGTCAGCGTAACTCCATGAAACTTAAGGGCATGAGCGGGAAGTCGCGAGATCGTCAAAATTTCTTTGCAAGATCTCCGGAGTTTTTCCGTCCCCTCCCGTATGCTAGCCCGAGCCACTGCCGCCACCCCATGGGGAATCGAGGCCCGCCCCGTCCAGGTGGAAGTTGACGTCCACAACGGCCTGCCACAAGTCCAGATCGTCGGCCTGCCCGATGCCTCGGTTCGCGAGAGCCGGGAGCGGGTACGCTCGGCGATCAAAAATTGCGGTTTCGACCTGCCCCCGAAGTCCGTCGTCATCAACCTCGCTCCGGCCGACCTCCGGAAACAGGGCAACCACCTCGATCTCGCGATTGCCCTCGCCCTCTTGGCCGCCCACGGCCAGCTCCCGGAGGAGGTCCTCGCTGGCCGTCTGCTCTGCGGCGAGCTGGGCTTGGACGGCGCCGTGCGCAGCGTGCGCGGCGGCCTCGCCATCGCCGACCTCGGCCACCGCCTGGGCATCGAGGAGGTCCTCCTGCCGGCTCCCAACGCCGGGGAGGCCGCGGCCCTAGGGCCCGTGCGGGTCATCCCGATCACCAGCCTCGCCGAGGCGATCCAGCACCTGCTGGGCACCGACCTCCTGCTCCCCGCCCCGGCGCCGCCCTTGGACTCTCTCACCTTTTCCGCCGTGCCGGACCTCGCCGAGGTGCGGGGCCAGGAGACCGCCAAACGGGCCCTCGAAGTCTCGGCCGCGGGGGGCCACAACCTCCTCTTCATCGGCCCGCCCGGATCGGGCAAGACCATGCTCGCCCGCCGTCTGCCCGGGCTCCTGCCGCCGCTCACCCTGGCGGAGTCGATCGCGGTCACCAAGATCCACTCCCTGGTCGCCGAGGAGCCGCCGGCGGGCCTCCTCCGCGAGCGCCCGTTCAGAAGCCCCCACACCGGCACCTCGACCGCCGGCATGATCGGCGGCGGTCCGCTCCCACGCCCCGGCGAGGCGAGCCTCGCCCACAACGGCGTCCTCTTCCTCGACGAGCTGCCGGAGTTCCGGCGCGACACCCTGGAGGCTCTCCGCCAGCCGCTCGAAGAGGGGGTGGTGAGCGTCGTCCGCGCCCGCGCCCATCTTCTCTTCCCGGCCCGTTTCTCCCTCCTCGCCGCCATGAACCCGTGCCCCTGCGGTCATCTGGGAGATCCCCGCTACGAATGCAGGTGCTCGCCGCCGCTCGTCGAGCGCTACCGGGGGCGGGTCTCGGGACCGCTCCTGGACCGTATCGACCTCCACGTCGAAGTGCCGGCGGTCACCCTCCGCGAGCTGCGCGGCACCCGGGGCGAGCCCACCGCGGCGGTGGCCCGGCGGGTGGAGGAGGCCCGCGCCCTCCAGGGGGAGCGCTTCGGCCCCGGCACGACGACGCCGATAAACGCCGCCATGGGTCCCGACGCCCTCTCCCGCCACTGCGTCGTCGATCCCGCCGGCCGTGCGCTTTTAGATGCCGCCTTCGAGAAGCTCGGCCTCTCGGCCCGCGCCCTCGACCGGATCTTGAAGGTGGCGAGGACGATCTCGGACTTGGCCGGCGGCGGGCCGATCCGCGCTGCCCACCTGGCGGAGGCGATCCAGTATCGCAGCCTCGATCGACGGGTGACGCTATGACACCCGAATCTTGCAACCTTTTCCTGGAGGTATACACTGACCGGCATGATTCCCGACGACCGCACCCGAGAAGTGTCCGAGCCCCTGGCTGGCGCCGGGCTCTCGGATTGGCAGAAGCAGCAGCTCGCAGAACGCCTCGCGGAAGTGGAGCGCGATCCGGGGGGGCTTCTCCCGGCCTCAGAGGTCGAGGCGGAGCTCCGAGCGCTCCTCGCCCAGTCCAACCCCGCCTAGAACACTCGTATCACCGGCTGGCGAGAGCCGAGCTCAGGAGCGCTCTCCTCCGCTACGAGCGGGAGCGCCCCGGCCTCGGCTCGAGGTTCTTCACGGCCGTCCAGCAAACGCTCCAGCGGGTGAAGGATCACCCGCGTAGCTGCCCCCTCGTCTTCGCGGACATCTGCCAGGCTCTCGTTCCGCGCTTCCCTTACTCCCTCCTCTACGCCCTGCGCGAAGACCGCCTCGTCATCTTCGCCGTTTTCCACACGGCCAGGAATCCCGAGGACTGGAGGAGCCGGCTATGAGCGTGAGAAGAAAGAAACGACTTGACGTTGCGTTAACACGGAGGTTAACATGAAGCTCGTCAGGATCGGGTGGGAGAGCTGGGAGGTCCTGGCGGTTTACGATCACCGGGGCCGCTGCCAGGTGCTCGAATTTCTGATGGAGTTCAGGGCGTCTTCGCCGGCCGCTGCGCGAAGCATGCTAGCCCTGCTTCAGGGCAAGCTGCCCGCCTCAGGGCCGCCGAGGGGTGAGCCGCTTTGCAAACCTCTCGGCAACGGCATCTTTGAGCTGCGCAAGCAGCCGAAGGGCAAGAAGCTCCGGGTGGTCTGGTTCTACGGTGTCGGGCAGGTCGTCGTCTGCACCTATGCCTTCGCTAAGGCGGAGCGGACACCTCAGCTACGGATCGAGCAGTCGCGGTTGCTGCGCAAGCAGTACTTGTCAGCCGTAGCCAAGAAAGAAATCGAGATCGTTGATCCAGAGGAGATATGAGCATGGATTCCGAGCTGAGCAGAAACCTTGAGCGGTACCGGCAATTCTTCGCCGAAGCGCAGGCCTCACCTGACTACTGGAACGCGGTGGCGGCCTACGAGTTCGTCCACGAGCTCGAGCAGCGGATGGAGGAGCAGGGGGTCTCCCGCGCCGAGCTGGCCCGCCGGCTTGGTTCCTCCAAGGCCTATGTCACCAAGGTGCTGAGCGCCGACGCCAACTTCACCCTCGCCACCATGAACCGGCTCGCCGCGGCCCTGGGCGGCGAGGTGCACGTCCGCATCTCCGACCGGCGGGCCGCGACCAGGAAGGCGGGCCGGCAGCCGGTACCCGAGCCGGAGCCGCCGCGGCCCGGCGCTGGCGAAGAGCCCCCCGCGGATGGCAAGAAGCCCAGGAGGTCCAAGGGCTAGAGCAGGGCGACCTACCCGGGCTGGCGCTCGACCGGCTCGGTGCCGTGCTCGTTGGAGTAGTGGTCGAGGACGTCGGCGGGGGAGCCCTCGAAGCGTACCTGGCCGGCGTCGAGCCAGATGCAGCGGGTGCAGCTCTGGCGGATGGCCGCGGCGTTGTGCGAGACCATGAGCACGGTCGTGCCGGCGTCGTGGAACTCCTGCATGCGGTCGGTGCACTTCTTGGTGAAGCTCGCGTCCCCTACCGACAGCACCTCGTCCAGGATGAGGACGTCGGGCAGCCAGGCGGTGGCGATCGAGAAGCCCAGGCGGGCGAGCATGCCGGTCGAATAGTTGCGGATCGGCGCCCGCACGAAGTCGCCGAGGCCGGAG
>JAXDLD010000270.1:0-4152 GCA_034666805.1 Acidobacteriota bacterium | reverse complement strand
GTAGGTGAGCCGCCGGTCCCCCTTCACCACGACCGCCTGCTCGGGCGAACGGTCGTGGGCCGCGCGGAGGGCGGCGGCGAGGCTGGCGGCGTCGGTCTGCCGCTCCGCCCCGAGCGACAGGGCGCCGTCCTCCTGGATCGAGACCGTGAGCTGGCCCTTCTGCTCCGGCATCGCCTCGGGGTCGTGGGTCTCGGGCAGCTGGACCTTCGCCTTGCCGAGGAGCGGCGTCACCACCATGAAGATGATGAGCAGCACCAGGCAGACGTCGACCAGCGGGGTGACGTTGATGTCGCCCTTGATCGCGCTCTCTTCGCGGTGCCGGAGCTTTTCACGCATCGTGGCTTCCTCACTTTCCGAGAAGTGATCACTGCACCCTAAAGACGACGGTCAGCGAGTAATAGACCTTGACCGGCCGGCCGTGCAAGGTGGCCGGCTTGAAGCGCCAGCGGGAGACCGCGTCGACCGCCGCCTGGTCGAGCCCCATGGGCAGGTTCTTCAAAACCTTTACATCGACCACCCGCCCCTGCTCGTCGATCACCGCCTGAACGATCACGGTCCCTTCGAGGCGGACGCGGCGCGCGGTCTCCGTGTACTGCGGCTCGACCCGATCGATGATCACCGGCCGGGTGACGGCGCCGGTAACGAGGATCGGGGCGTCGTCGCCGTTGCCGATGCGGACACCTATGCTGCCGATCGGTCCCGTCCCGGTGAGCACGCCGTTCGGATCACCGTTTTCGACGCCGTTGGGATCGCCCTTGGCCGGCCCGATGTCGTCGCTGCTAGAGCTGCTGCTGGTGGACGGCTCCTGCGACGTTGTTACGGGGCCGGGTACCGGCTGGTCGGGGACCACCGGGGACGGCTGGACGGGAGTGTGCGGCGCGGGCGCCGGCGCCGCCGTGGGCTTGACGACCGGATGCCCGTCGCGCTCGCCGCGCGCCATGGGCGGCGGCGCGAGCTCGACGATCACGGGGCCGATGTTGCCGTCCGGCGCGGGGATGTTGTCGACGTTCCAATACTGCGCGAACCCGAGCGAAACGAGAACGACGAGGTGGAGACCGACGGCGAGCGGGAGCGAGAGCCATCTCTTGCTGTGCTGCTTTTTGAGATCGAGAGCTAGAAGTGAGTTTTCGAACACGATCCACCTCCGGTCTTTGACAAGACCAGCGCTCTTGCCGCGTCGTGCGGTGGAGCCGGCCTGATAAGAGATTAGACCGGAGGATTTGAGATTAGTTCCGGAGAAAACTGATCAAAGCGGAGCGGCGGGACCCGTGCGGTGGAGGGGATATCCCGAGCTAGATTTGGCCTTCGCTTAAATCGTCATCCTGGAGGCGGCTTCAACGACGGCTCCTTCCAGCCCCGTTTCGCCACCCTATCTTCTGAGAGGTATAGGATCGCCCCTTAACCGCCCTGCAGAGGAGGCCTTTCCGTTGAACAGCGCTGTGCTCGCGTCGTCCCTTGGGGAGGGCGGTTCGGAGATCGCCGTGCCGGCCGCGGAGCTGGCTCTCACCTACGGGCAGCGGGCCCTCTGGTTCCTGGACCGCCTGTCGCCGGGCAACCCGGCCTACGTGATCGCCGGGGCGGCGCGCGTCGTGGGCGAGCTC
The DNA here is from genome assembly GCA_034666805.1 of Acidobacteriota bacterium. Taxonomy (GTDB): domain Bacteria; phylum Acidobacteriota; class Thermoanaerobaculia; order Multivoradales; family UBA5704; genus DASQPA01. Next base: position 2,551 of record JAXDLD010000270.1, on the reverse strand, counting down.
GACGTCCTGGCCCTCCGCCGCGCCGCGGCGGCCCTGGTGGCGCGCCATCCGGCTCTCCGCGCCACCTTCCACGGCGGACCGCGGGGGCCGTGGCAGCGGGCGGCGGGTGAGGCGGGAGAAGCCCTGGAGACCCCGGAGATCGACCTCCGGGAGGAGGTCGTCGCGGATTCAGCGGATGCCGGTGCCTGGAGGGCCCGGCTGGCTGCCCTGGCCTTCGCGCCGTTCGACCTCGCGGCGGGCCCGCTCCTGCGCCTGGCGGTGCTCCGGGCCGCCGGCGCCGGCGGTCCCGCGACCCACGCCCTGGCGCTCTCCATCCACCACATCGTCGCCGACTTCTGGTCGCTCGCGGTCCTTCTCAAAGACCTGGGATCGCTCTACGCCCTGGAGGTGGGGGAGGAGGGCGCCCTACCCCTGCCGGAGCTGGGCGCCGACCTGGCGGCGGTCTTGGAGCGGGAGGAGGCGCTCCTCGCGGGACCGGAGGGGGAACGGCTCTGGGAGTACTGGCGAGGCGCCCTGGCGGACGCGCCGCGGACCCTCGATCTGCCCACCGATCGCCCGCGGCCGCCGGTCCAGACCCACGCCGCCGGCTCCCGCGCCCTCCGCCTGCCGGCCGAGACCGCGGCGGCCCTGCGCCGGCTCACCCGCCAGCGCGGGGCAACGTTATATATGGGGCTCCTCGCCGGCTTCGAGCTGCTCCTCGCCCGCTACACCGGGCAGGAGCGGCTGGTGGTGGGGTGCCCCACGACGGGGCGGGTGGCGCCGGAGCTGGCGGGGCTGGTGGGCTATCTCGTCAATCCGGTGCCGGTGGTCGGCGACCTCCGGGGCGACCCGACCGCCGGAGAGCTGCTCCAGAGGACCCGGGAGGCGGCGCGCGCCGCCTTCGCCCATCAGGGGTACCCCTTCGCCCTCTTGGCCGAGCGCCTGCTGCCCGAGCGGGACCCGTCGCGCTCGCCCCTCTTCCAGGCGGCGATGGTGCTGCAGAAGGGGAGGCGCTCGGGAGAGGGGGAGATCGCGGCGCTCGCGGTGGGCGAAGAGGGCGTGCGGCTCCCCTTCGGCCCCCTGACGCTCGAATCGCTCGCCCTCCCCGAGCCGGGAGTCCAGTTCGACCTCTCGGTGATGCTGGCGGAGAGCGGGGCCGGCGCCGGGATCGCCGGGCGCTGGCAGTACAACCGCGACCTTTTCGACCCGCCGACCGCGGAGCGGATGGCCGGGCACTTCGTGAACCTCCTGACCGGCCTGGCCGCGCCCGGGGCGCTCGCCCGACGGGCCGCCGACCTGCCGCTCCTCGCTGAGCCCGAGCGTCACCAGCTCCTCGCGGAGTGGAACGACACCCCCGGCGAGCGCCTGGCGCCGGCGCTGGCGCCGCGCCGGTTCGCGGAGCAGGCGGCCCGCACCCCCGAGTCGGCGGCCCTCGTGGCCGGTCCTCTGGGGGGCCAGGTCCTCTCCTACGGCGAGCTCGACCGCCGCTCCGGGCGCCTGGCCCGGCGCCTCCGCGAGCTGGGGGTCGGTCCGGAGAGCCGGGTGGGACTCTGCTGCGAGCGCTCGGCGGACCTTGTCACCGGCCTTCTCGGCATCTGGCGGGCGGGCGGCGCCTATCTGCCGCTCGACCCCGGGCTCCCGGACGCGCGGCTGTCCTTCTATATCGAGGATGGCCTCCTGGGCGCGCTGGGGGAGGCGCCGGCCGCCCTCGTCACCCAGCCGGCTCTCCGCGCGCGCCTCGCCGGGCTCCCCCTGGGAGGGGTTGCCGTCATCGAGGTCGGGGAGGAGGAAGACGAGGGAGAGGGGCTGCCATGGGGGGAGGAGCGCCCGGGGGACCTCGCCTACCTCCTCTACACCTCCGGCACCACCGGCCAGCCCAAGGCGGTGGCGGTCACCCAGGGGAACCTGGGGCATTCCCTGGCCGCGTTCCAGGCCGCCTTCGGCTTCACCGCCTCCGACCGCATGCCCTGCCTCGCCCCGGCCTCCTTCGACATTTTCCTCTTCGAGCTCCTGGGGCCGCTCCTGGCCGGCGGCGGCGCGGTGCTCTTCGACCTGCGGCCGACCCTCGACGTCGCGGCCCTCGCCGCGGCGCTCCCCGGGATGTCCCTCCTCCATGCCGTGCCCGCCCTCATGCGCCAGGTGGTGGACGAGGTGGCGCGGAGGGGCGCCTGCGGGTCGCTCCGCCGGGTCTTCGTGGGCGGCGACGCGGTGCCCGCCGACCTCCTGGCCGACCTGGGGCGGACCTTCCCGGCGGCGCGGACGACCGTCCTCTACGGTCCCACCGAGGGGACGATCGTGGCCGCCGCCTGGACGGTCGACCGGGCGCTCCCGGCCGACCGCCGGCCCATCGGCCGCCCCCTGCCGGGCGTGGCGCTCGAAGTGCGGGACCCGGGCGGCCAGCCGCTGCCGGTGGGGGTGCCGGGGGAGATCTGGATCGGCGGCCCCGGGGTGGCGCGGGGCTACCTCGGCCGGCCGGAGCGGACCGCGGAGCGCTTCGTCCCCGCCGACGGCGGCGGGCGCCGCTACCGTACCGGCGACCTCGCCCGCCGCCTCCCCGACGGCCGGCTCGACT
>JAXDLD010000269.1:0-3028 GCA_034666805.1 Acidobacteriota bacterium | reverse complement strand
CGAACGTCGCAAGCTTCGGCAGGGAGCCGGCCAGCGGCTGCTCCCCGCCCGCCGGAAGGCCGAGCATCGCCCGTAACTCGCCGGCGGCGTTCGTCCGTTCCCCATCCGCCGCGCTCCGCTCAGCCCTGGCGCGCGCCGCCGCGATGCGTGCGCGGTTCAAGTCCAGCGCCGTGATCTCGCCCAGGCTGTAGCGCCGCTCGATCGTCATCAACAGGTCCTGTGACAGTTGCGACGCTTCCGCGGTGAGCCGCAGTCTCTCCTGGGCCGCCAAGGCGCGCTCGAAGGACGTCGCGACCTCGCCCAGATAGATCCGCCGCATGTCCTTCAGCTCGGCCTCCGCGGCGGCCAGTGCGGCCTCGGCACCGGCGCCCCGTGCGAGTCGGCGGGCCTCCGGCTCAATGGCCTGGCTGACCGACACCGAATAATCGAAGAAGCTCCTCACGTCGTGCCGCCGGCCCCCTCCCACCTCCAGCACCGGGTTTTCGCGCCAGCGAAGAGAGGCCGGAACCAAGCGTGCGCGCGCCTCCTCGACCCGGCTTCCCGCCTCCAGGATCGTCGAGGCTCGCTCCCGAGCCAGCCGCAGGGCTTCCGCGAGCGTCAGCGGAGTTGGCGGCGCCCAACTGAAAACAGGAAACGCGAGCAGGGCGGCGAACGCCGCCGCGGCAGCTTGCCCCATGGCAGAACATCCCTCCGGGCGCGCCCGGCGCGCCGCAGTCATTTTTCAACCGTTGAGGAGAGCGGAGAGGCTTACCCGAGCTTCGGAACGTGGAACACGCTACGGGGTTCATGGAGCCGCGGGGCGCCCTCGGGGCCGACGAACGCCGGACCGGCATCGCTTCCGGGGTCCGCGCCGATTTCAAGAACGAGAGCGGTGGTGGGAGGGATCTGGCAACAGGAGCAGGACACGCAGGTGATCGAGCAGCAGGCGCAACCGTCTTCGCAGAGGGTTAGGACTCCCAGAGAAGCCATCGCCACGAGAGCCAACAGCACGCAGACGCTGCCTTTCGACATGTCCAGATCGTATCAAAGTCTTCGGGCTTCGGCCAATGAATGAATCTAGCAGCAATCTCCGCAGTCGGAGCGGCCCCGGACGCCTTCGATGCCTTCCTTGGCGATGATCGGCACCATGAGAACGGCGGCGACCGGATCTGCCCACCACCAGCCGAGGGTCGCATTGAGGAGGAGGCCGATGAGAAGTATCCCCGCCAGGTAGGCGCAGAGCGCCGTCTGTTGTGCATCGGCGGCGAGCGCTCCACTGCGCATGCCGAGCGCCACGCGCCGCTTGGCCCGGGCGAGGAGCGGCATGCTGATCAGGGAGAAGACCGCGAGAGCCATGCCGGCGAGGCTCTCGGCCGGCCGCTCCCGGAGTACGAGGTCCCGGCTGGCGCCGTAGCCGACGTAGATGGCGAGAGCGAGGAAGCAAACACCGATCATGCGGAGGCTGACCCCTTCGACGCGTTCCCGCCTGGCAGGGTCCAGGTCGGCATGGAGGCGCCAAAGAGCCGCGGCACCCGCCGTGAGCTCAATCAGGCTGTCTGCCCCGAAGCCGAGGAGGGCCACGCTCCCGGCAGCGGCACCGGCCGTGAGGGCCACGATGACCTCCAGGCTGACCAGGACGAGAGTCAGGTAGGTGAGCCCTTTCCCTCGGCGGACGAGTTGTGCGCGCGCGACTTCCACAGGCGGGAGTATAGATGCCCTTACACCGAAGACCCGCCGGCCTAAAGTCGAACGAACCCTCCGGCGGTAAGACGTACTATAGCTGAGGGCTCACAGCGTTACCTTCCGCAGCCGCAACGCATTGGCGATCACCGAGACCGAGCTCAGGCTCATCGCGGCGCTCGCGATCATAGGCGACAGGAGCAGGCCGAAGACGGGGTAGAGCACCCCCGCCGCGATCGGCACGCCCAAGGTGTTGTAGACGAAGGCGAAGAAGAGGTTCTGGCGGATGTTTCTCATCGTGGCGTGCGACAGCCGCCGCGCCCGGACGAGGCCGCGCAGGTCGCCCCGGAGCAGCGTGATGGCGGCGCTCTGGATCGCCACGTCCGTGCCCGATCCCATGGCGATGCCGACGTCCGCCCGGGCGAGGGCGGGCGCGTCGTTGACGCCGTCGCCGGCCATGGCCACGGTTCGCCCCTCCTTCTGCAGCCGTAAGACGATGTCGCCCTTGGCCTCCGGCAACACCTCCGCCTCCACCTCCTCGATCCCCAGCCGGGCGGCGACGGCCAGGGCCGTGGTGCGGCTGTCTCCGGTCACCATCAAAATACGGAGCCCCTCCGCCCGGAGCTCTCCGATGGCCTCGGCCGTCCATTCCTTCACCGGATCGGCCACCGCCAGCAGGCCGGCGACCTGGCCGTCGACGGCGACGAACATCACCGTCTTCCCCTCCTGCCGGAGCGCCTCCGCCCGCTCGGGCCAGCTCTCAAGGTCGGCCTTGAGATCGTCGAGGAGCGCGCGGTTGCCCAGCGCGACCGGGCGCCCTTCGACTCTCCCCGTGACCCCCTTGCCGGTCAGGGAATCGAACTCTTCGACCGCGGTGGGACGGACCCCCCGCTCCGCCGCACCCTGGACGATGGCCGCCGCCAGCGGGTGCTCGCTCCCGCGTTCGAGGCTCGCCGCGAGCCGCAGCAGCTCCCCTTGGTCTAGCCCCTCCCGGGCGATCACGTCGACGAGCCGCGGCTTGCCTTCGGTCAAGGTGCCGGTCTTGTCGACGATCAGCGTGTCCACCTTCTCGAAGCGTTCGAGCGCTTCGGCGTTCTTGATCAGCACGCCGTTCTGGGCCCCCTTGCCCGTGCCGACCATGATCGACATCGGCGTCGCGAGACCCAGCGCACAGGGGCAGGCAATGATCAGCACCGACACCGCGCTCACCAGCGCGTGCGCCAGGCGCGGCTCGGGGCCGACGAAGAACCAGACGACGAAGGCGCCGACAGCGATCGCGATGACGGCGGGGACGAAGTAGGCGGCCACGCGATCGGCGAACGCCTGGATCGGCGCGCGGCTGCGCTGGGCGTCGCCGACCATCTGCACG
>JAXDLD010000268.1:0-15431 GCA_034666805.1 Acidobacteriota bacterium | reverse complement strand
TCGTCGAGCAGCGGATCGGACGGCTCGACCGCATCGGCCGCACCCTGCCGACCGAGATCGTCTACTTCCGCCCGCCGCGAGGCCTGGGGCGCGCGGTCGCCCGCCTCTACGAGGAGATCGGCCTCTTCCGCGAACCTATGGGCGGGCTCGAACGCGAGCTCCGCCACGTAGCGCGGGCGATCTCCCGGGTGGCGCTCGCCGGGCCCGGCGAGGTCGACCCGGCGGTCTTCGCCGATGTCCTGGCCGAGGCCCAGGAGGCGCGCACCCGGGTGCAGCAGGCGGCCTACCACGAGCTCCACAGAGACCCCTACCGGCCGGAGATGGCGCCGGCCATCCTCGCCCGGGTGCCGGGCGACCTCGAGGTCCTGACCGAGTCGGTCGTGCTCCGCGCCGCCTCGCGCTTCGGCTTCGAGATCGAGCCGCAGAACGGCCAGCGGACCTGGATCGTCGAGCTCGGCTCGGAGTCGCTCGTCGACCACCTCCCCGGCGTCCCCTTGGGCTCGCGCTTCTTAGGCACCTTCGACCGCGAGGAGGCGGTCGGGGACGAGGGGCGCGACTTCTTCGCCTCCGGTCATCCGCTCGTCGAGGGGGTCTTAGCCGAGCTCGCCGACGGCCCTCGGGGCCGGGTCGCCCTCCTCCAGCTCACGGGCGACGAGGAGGTCTTCGGCCTCCTCGCCATCTACCGCCGGGGCCCGGGCTGGGAGGCGGTGGCCGTCGACGCCCAGGGCCGCCCTCGCCCCGACTTAGCCGCCCAGTTCGCCGCCATCGGCCTCACGCCCGAGTTCGTCGACGCCAGGAAGTGGACCGGCCAGGGTGCCTGGCGGAAGACGATCCACCGCATGGCCGCGGCGCTCCCGGAAGGGCAGGAGCCCGAGGCCCTGGCGGCGTTCCGGGTGCGGCGGCGGCCGGGTTAGGCGATGAAGCAGCGATGCCGGACTAAGGTAATTGCACCTTCGTCGCGATGGCCCAGCTATTACCGCCTAACGAGACGAGCCGCTCGTCTGCTGGCAGCTCCTTTTGTAGCCGGGCGTTAGTCTCGAGCGTCCCCACATCCTTTCCTTGCGTGAGCCGGCGCGCTCCCTTTGGAATATGAAACAGCTCATCCCCAAACAGAGAGTAAATATAGATGGCTCCGCCATGTCGGAAAGCGAGACAAGGCCTGCTGAAGTCGCAAGCCACGGTGCCGAAAGCCATCACGTACTCGGGTGAATCGCCGGCGACCCTGAATCGGGTCGTGATCTCATGGAAGACATCGGAAGCTTTGGGGAGGAGCCTGTTCCGCTGCGCAGCCTTTCCCCCGACCTTCGGCAGATTCGTGTAATTGTCGAGCACCGCCATGAGACCGCTGTCGTTGAGGACCGCACGCGCGAGCTCGATGCCGCTGGCAGCCTCAGAGATCCGCACCATGTGGAAAAAATCCCGCTTCCTCTCGGCACAGCGCAGGGTCGTCCAATTCTCGAAACGCATAACGGAGTAGGCTACGGTCTGACCGAAGATCGCCTCGCGTAAGAGCTTGTCGTCGGTTCCCTGGCTGTATACCTCTCTGTATTGATAGAGAAAATCTTCGATGACTTCGTGGTCCGATTTGGGATAGGGCTTCGGAACATAGATGGTCGATCCGGGAGCGGCGGTGCGGACTGCCTTCTCGAATTGACTCCACCCGCGCCCATCCTCGGGGCCACAGTCCGCGAGAGACCAGGGTTGGGCAAACGTACAGGCAGGCCACAGGAAACAGGTGAGAAGCAAGAGCCTGATCTTCATGTCACCTCTCCTCTTTCAAGATAGGGCCACCAATGCTGCCATCCGATCCGCGCACACGAACAGATGAACCATAGGTTGAGAGCCCTTCCTGGCCGTTTGCGGCGGAAGAGGCTGAAACTACGTGGTAGTTGACGAGCCCGGTCCAGTCTGCGGCTTCGAATCTTCTGTCGGCAGCTACCAGGGGATCGTGGAAGTAGACGTAGTCCCAGACATTAAGGCCGGAGTCGGTCGCATGCCAGTGCCCACCCTCCAGGATCCCGGCGTGCGTGCCTGCGTTCACAACGCTGAGGACGGGGTCGCGAGACCCGATCGACGAGATCTGCCGCGCAAAGAACAGAGAGGAGCCCGCTGATTCCAGGACTGCATCTGTGGCGTCAGTAAACGCCCGTACACCCGGTGCGAGTCGGTCGAGCAGCGTGCCGCTGCCGGTCGAACAGCCCACGTATTGGGCGATCTGGGCCTGCGTGACGTTCGTCCTTCCATCGTAGAGCGCCCACATGAGGATGGATGCTGGGCCGCAGGCATATGCGTCTTGCTGGGCGACGTAAGGCACTCCGAGCTTAACCTCGCCCGGGCTATCCGGGGTCCCGCCGCCAAGGTTTACTGTGCAGGTTCGAGGGAGTAGAAGCGCCGGCAACAGTAGGACTGTTCCAAGTCTCAGCATCCCTGGTCCTCCGGTTCGCCATAAGTCGGCACGGAAGTGCAGACACAGAATAGTATACGCTTAATCGCTTGGTTGTCCAGGCCGCGGCTCTGCTCTAGAAGCCGAACCGCACCGCGAGCTGCACGATCCGGTTGTCGGTCGCGGCCGTGCTCGAACCGAAGTTGCTCTGCGGGACGAGGACGTTTCTCGCCACGTCGTAGTTGTAGAACACCGTCCGCACGGTGTTGATGTTGTTCCGGTTGGTCAGGTTGAAGGCCTCGGCGATCAGGTCGAGGCTGAAGCCGGCGAGCGGGATCCGCTTGTCGATCCGGGCGTCGAGGGTGAAGCTGCTCGGCAGGCGCACGGAGTTGCGGCTCCCGGGGACGATGTCGTTCCGCGTATTGCCGTCCCGGTTCAGGTCGTTGGTCACGTTCTTCGAGTAGGGCTGCCCGCTCTGAAAGGCGGCGATCCAGGAGACCGACCAGCCATCCAGGAGCGCCCGCTTCAAGCCCTGCTCGCTCCGCCAATAAGCAAGGTCCCAGAGACCGCTCGCCACCAGCCGGTGGCGGGCGTCGTTGGCGCCCGGGGCGCGGTCGGCCTCGAAGTCGAAGGGGTTCGAGGCGAATTTGGCGTCGTCGCCGCTGTTCGGCACCACCGCCGTGGCGTCGGGCACCGTGTCCGTGACTTTCGAAAGGGTATAGGCGAGGCGGGCCTGGAAGGTGCCGCTGAAACGCTTGCGGAGCTCGACCGTCAGGCCGTCGTACTTCGACTTCGCCGTGCTCTCGAACTGGATGATGCGATCGAAGTTGGTGAACGGCCGGGCGGTGGGGAACTGCTCGACCGCCACCGTCCCGCCGCCCTGGACCGGAACCTGGGTGAGGACAGGGGGGAAGAGGTTCAAGTCGCGCGAACGCTGCAGCCTCTTGCCCTCGACATGGAGGTAGCTGACGGCGACCGAGGCATCCGCCGAGATCGCGCGCTCGGCCCCGACGCTCGCCTGCTGCACCTCGGGGTTCTCGAAATTCTTGTCGAAGATGAAGATGGTCGGTTTCGGCAAGGCGGAGCCCGTGGGCAGGGCCGGGAAGACGTTGGGATAGGTCGGCGCCTGGTTGCCGGTGAAGGTGACCGTCTGCACGTTGATGCCGTTGTTCGAGTGCGCCGTCCCCACCATGATCGCCGGAGTGCGGCCGTAGAAGACGCCGTAGCCGGCGCGGACGACGGTCTCGGGCGCCGGGCTCCAGGCGAGCCCCAGCCGCGGGGCGATGTTGTTGCGGTCGGTTTTTAAATGGCTGGTGTCGATCCCCGCCGCCGCGAGTTGCGGATCGGGGTTCCGGACCTTGGGCTGCGCGAAGTCCTGGAGGTCGTAGCGCAGGCCGATGTTAAGGGTTAAGTTGCTCCGCACCTCCCAGCTGTTCTGGACGAAGGCGGCGTACTCGGTGATGTCCGGATGGGTCGTGGCGCCCGAGGTCCCCGGGCCGGGGAAGGCCTGGACGTAGCGCTCGCCCGCCGCGCTGGGAATACCCCGGTTGTAGTCGGCGATCGAGTTGAAGGTGTAGGCGCCGCCGAAGTTGCCGGGGAAGAAGTTCAAGATCTTGTCGTGGTTGTAGTCGAAGCCCGCCTTCCAGGTGCTGTTGCCGCGCACCCAGGTCAGGCCGTCGGCGAACTGGTTGCGATCGATCGTCGTCTCCCGCGGGCTGAAGAAGTTGCGGCCGATGACGAGGATCGTGCGGCCGTTCTGGCGGATGGTCGCCTCGGGCAGCGTGCTGTTGGCCTTCCCCGGCTCGCCATCCTTGGCGTACTGGGCGCGGAGCTCGTTGAAGAGGTCGGAGCCGAAGACCGAGGCTAAGGCGGCGTTGGCGGTCCGCGTGTTGACCAGGCTGTCGCCCGTGTGCTCGATCGAGGTGGTGGCGCCGCCGTTCTCGAAGTTCTGGCCGGTGAACTGCTGGTCGTTGTAGCGTACGGTCAGCCGCTCGCCCGCATTGAAATCCCAGTCCGCCTTGCCGAAGAAGACGTCCTGGTTCAAGCCGCGCCCGAAGCTCCCCGCCTTGGCCCGCAGCTTGGCCAAGCCGGCCACGGTGTCGGCGTCGGTGGGCAGCGTGATCCCGGCGAGGTTCAAATCCAGGTTGACGTCGTTCGGGGTGGTGTTCCGCTGGCCGTCGTAGGAGACGAAGAAGAAGGCCTTGTCGCGGACCACCGGACCGCCCACGGTGCCGCCGAACTGGTTGTAGTGGTAGGGCGACTTCGGCTGGTTGGCGAGCTCGTTGGCGTAGCTGTTCGAGTTGAGCGACTTGTCGCGGTAGAAGTCGAAGAGCGAGCCGTGGAAGTCGTTGGTGCCGGACTTGGTGACGACGTTGATCACCGCGCCGCCGGCCCTGCCGTACTCGGCCGAGTAGGCGTTGCGGTTGACCTGGAACTCCTGCACCGCGTCCTGGCTGAACTGGTAGGGGGCTCGGCCCGAGCCGGTCCGCCCCAGGGCCTGGCCGAAGAAGGTGTTGTTGTCGTCGGCGCCGTCGACCACGAGGCTGTTGAGCGTGCCGCGCTGGCCGGCGAAGCTGATGTCGCCCTGGCGCACGTCGCGGGTGACCCCGGGGGTCGTCAGGACGAAGTCGATGAAGTTGCGGCCGTTGACCGGCAGGGCGGTGATCGACCGCTCGTTGACCGTCGAGGCCTCCTGCGAACGCTGGACCTCGATCACGGGGGCCTCGGCGGTGACGACGATCTGCTCCTCGGCCGCGACGCGGACCGGAAGGTCGACGGTCAAGGTCGCCCCGATCGTCAGGGTGAGGTCCCGCCGCCGGGTGGTGGCGAAGCCCTCGCCGCCGGCCGAGACCTCGTAGGTGCCCACGGTCAGGAGGGGGGCGCGGTAGCGGCCCGCCTTGTCGGTCCGGGTCTCCCGGGTGCTTCCGGTATCCTGGTTGCGGATGGTGACGGTGATCCCCGGCAGACCGCCCCCGTTGTCGGTCGTGACCGTACCGTCGATCTCGCCGCCCGTCGACTGCGACTGGGCGTGCGCCGCGAGCGGCAGCATCACGATGAGGAGGGTGAGGAGGAAGCAGAACAGCGTAAACCCGCGAGCGCCTCTCGGCATGGCCCTTCTCCTTTGCAGCAGTCTCTTCGTCAGGCCACGGATTTTACAGGAGAGCGAGGGCGCCTGGGGTGAAAGACGAGGAGGTCGCGGCTCAGAGTTACGGCGAGTCCGCCGAGCCCCGCCGAGCGCTCCCGCTCCCGCTCGCGGGCGCCGCGATAGGTGGCGGCGAGAACGTCGCGGACGGCCGCGGCGTCGAGGTCGGCCGTCCAGCGCACGGTCTTCCGGTCGGCGAGCGTGAAGTCCTCGGCCAGGGCCTCCACCGTCGCCTCCACCCGATCGCGCAGCACCGTCTGGCCGAGCACCGCCTCCCGCAGCTCGGCAAGGTCGTCCTCTCCCGGTACGGCGACGAGGAAAACCCCCTCGGGGGGGAGCACTCGCCGGATCTCGGGGCCATTGCGCCGAGCGGTGAGCGACAGGGCAAGGTCGAAGGACCCCGGCGCGTAGGGCAGGAAGCGGTCGGCGTTGGCGACGACGAAGGTCGCCTCCGGATGCCCCTTCGCCGCCAGCTCGATCGCCGGGACGGAGAGATCGGTCCCGTGCGCCTCGGCCCCCAGCGCCGCCGCGAGCGCGCCGAGATGGAACCCGGTGCCGCAGCCGATGTCGAGAACCGCCGGCTGTTCCCGCAGTCCGAGCCCCGCTACGGTCTCTAAGAGGGCATGGACGAACGGCGCCTCATGCCCGGCAGCAAGAAACCGCTGCCGGGCGGCGACCGCCTGCCGCGAATCCCCGGCATGGGGCGACCGCCGGTCCTGGGGCTGGATGAGGTTGACGTAGCCGCTCCGGGCGACGTCGAACGAGTGCCCCCGTGGGCAGGCGTACGACCGCTCCCCCCGCGCCAGGGCAAGGCCGCAGCCGCGGACCGGGCAGAGGAGGGTGACCATGGGGGAAGACTATGGAGCCGGCGCCGGGTTCTCCCGGGAAGCCCCGGCACGGATAGACCCCCCGATCGGCGGGATCGGCCGGCCCTTGCGGACGTAGTACCAGCGGTGGAACGGCTGGGTGACGGGATTGGCGTCGGGCCGGCCCTCGGCCACGGGCGCCGTGCACTGCTCGTCCGCCACCCGGCGGCCCCGGTCGTCGACGCAGATACGGGTCCTGGGGGCGCGCAGACCGCCGCCGCCATCCCCGCAGGCCAGGAGGGTGAGGGCGATCACGGGTACGAGACTCCACCGGAATCCTCGGGTCTGCACGGCGCTCCTCCCTTGTGACGCCTTTTTTAGTCTACCGCCAGCGGAAGATTTTCAACGCGACGACGAAGGAGACCACCCCCCAGGCAGCGATGATGGCGAGCTGGGGGGCGAGCGCCGTCCAGGGGCGGGCCTCGTTCATGACCCCGCGGAGAGCGTCGTTGAGCGCGGTGAGCGGCAGGGCGCGGATGAACGGCTGGGCCTTCTCCGGGAAGCGCTCGTAGGAAAAGAAGACCCCCGAGAGGAGCCACATCGGCATCATCACCAGGTTGGCTAAGCCGCTCGCCCCCTCGATCGTGCTCACCCGCGAGGCAATCAGGAGGCCGATACCGCAGAAGGACATGGCGGCCAGGAAACAGGTGACGGCCATCAGCAGCAGCGAGCCTCGGACGCCGACCCCGAAGAAGATCCAGCCAAAGCCCACGATGACGATCAGCTCGACGATGAGGAAACCGAGGCGGGCGAAGACCTGCGCGAGCAGGTAGTCGGTCTTCCGCATGGGGGTCGCGACCAGCCGCTTCAAGATCTTCCGGTTGCGCGCGGTGGTGATCGAGAAGGCCAGGCTCCAGATCCCGGTCCCCATGAGGTTCATGCCGAGGAGGCCGGGGATCAGGAAGTCGATGTAGCGCGCCCCGCGCTCGGTGACCCGCTCCTCCTTCCTGGCGATCCGGTCGGCGCGGCCCGCCGCCCGCTCCAGGGCGTCGCCGGCCTCCAGGCGGGCGATCCGGGAGTCGGGCCGGGTCTCGTCGAAGCGGAAGACGACGGGCGGACCGGGATCGATCAGGAGCGAAATCCGCCCCGTGCGCAGGGCCTCCCGCCCGAGAGCGAGCGGGAACGCCCTCGGCAGCAGCACGGGCGAGCGGGCGAGCGCCGCCAGGGTGTCGGAAGCCGCCGGGGAGGCGGCGACCCCGATGGGGATTTTGTCCGGCGGCTTCTCGCGGAAGGCGAAGCCTAAGGCGATGGCGAGGAGGAGGGGGAAGGCGAAGACCCAGAAGACCGCCTCGGGCTCGCGCAGGAACTCCTTCATCCGGCAGGAGGTCAGCTCGACGATCGGAGCACGGGGGCGCATGGCGGATCAGACCTCCCGGAGGGCGCGGCCGGTGAGCGACACGAAGAGGTCCTCCAGGGTCGCCTGATGGGTCGAGAGGTGGTCGAGGCGCGAGCCGGCCCGCTCGACGGCTGCCAGGAGCGCCGGCACGCTCTCGGTCAGCTCGCCCACCGCGAGCCTCCAGTTGGGGCCGCGCCGCCCGTGCTCGGCGACCCCGGGGAGGGCGGCGAGCTCCGCCTCCGGCAGGTCGGGGGTGGCGGCGAATTCGATGACGTTGGCGGCATGGAGCGAGCTGATGAGCTCGGGCGGGGTGCCGAGGGCGATGATCTTCCCGTGGTCGACGATGGCGACCCGGTCGCACAGCCGCTCGGCCTCGTCCATGTAATGGGTGGTCAGGAGGACCGTGCCGCCGCCGGCGCGGAACTCGCCGATCTGCTCCCAGAGCTCGAGCCGGCTCTGGGGGTCGAGGCCGGTCGTCGGCTCGTCGAGGAAGAGCACCTCGGGGTTCCCCACCAGGGCGCAGGCCACGGCCAGGCGCTGCTTCTGCCCGCCCGAGAGCTTGCCCACCCGGGACTTGCGCTTCTCCCCGAGCGACAAGCGCTCCAGCACGACGTCGGGGTCGCGGCTGTCCTTATAGAAGGAGGCGAAGAGCCGGAGGGTCTCCTCGACCGTGTGCTTCTCGGTGAGCTGGGTCTCCTGGAGGGAGATCCCCAGCTTCTCCCGGAGATAGGAGGCGCTCGCCTCCCAGGTGGTGCCGAGGACCTCCACCTCCCCCGCGTCCGGCAGCGTCAACCCCTCGAGGATCTCGATCGTCGTCGTCTTCCCCGCCCCGTTCGGCCCCAGGAGCCCGAAGCACTCCCCGCGCGCGACTTCGAGGTCGAGGCCGTCGACGGCGACGACGTCGTCATAGCGCTTGACCAGCCCGCGGCAGCGGACGGCGGCGGAAACAGCGGAGGGGCGGGCGCCCATATCGGCGGGAAGGGCCATGGTGGCGGGAGGCTAGCACAGCGGTGTGGCGGGGAATGGAATCCTTGAGGTCTGGCGCGAATCGTGGTCGAATCACGGCCGAAGGAGGGGCCTGCCTTGCCCAAGAATTTCTCCCTGTCCGCCCTCTTCTCTCTCGCCTGTCTGCTCGCGGGCGCCACGGTCGCCGCCGCCCTCCCCCGCTTCGAGACCGCGGAGGTCGCGCTCCACTCGGCCCGCCGCTACGATGGCGGCGTCCCTACAGCGCAGGGCTCGCCCAACCCCTTCACCGACGTCACCCTCTCGGCCCGTGTCACCGCGCCTTCGGGCAAGACCTACACGATCGACGGCTTTTTCGACGGCGACGGGGCGGGAGGGCAGTCCGGCGACGTCTGGAAGCTCCGGGTCTTCGCCGACGAGACGGGCACCTGGAGATGGACGACGGCGAGCAGCGACGGCTCGCTCGACCAGAAGTCGGGGACGTTCGACTGCTCGGGGACTCTCCCCGGCCCCTTCGGCCAGGGCCCGATCGTCGTCGACCCGGCCCATCCGCGGAGCTTCCGCTACCGCGAGGGCCCGCCGGTCTTCTTGATCGGCAAGTTTCTCGACGAGGCGGCCCAGCCGCCCTTGCGCTACACCCACACGATGCTCTCCGAGGCGCTCTCCGACGCCGACCGCCAGGCCATGCTCAACCACCAGGCGGGCATGAAGGTCAACAAGATGAACCTCTACCTGGCCAACCAGGGGGACTACTCGGGGACCTACCCGACGACCCCCTGGCTGGGCTCGGCCGGGGCCAACGACAAGACCCGCTTCGACCTCGGCCGCTGGCACCTGTACGAGCGCTGGGTGCTCGCTCTCCGCGACGCCGGGATCGCCGCCGACCTCTGGTTCTTCGCCGACGATTCGAATTTCGGCGGCCTCCCGGACGCCGACCGCAAGCGGCTGATCGCCTACGGCATGGCGCGCCTCTCCGGCTACGTCCACACCCGGTTCATCCTCTTCCTCGAGTGGCAGGAGGCGTTGACCGCCGTGCAGCTGAACGACAGCATGGGCTTCCTCCAGCAGCACAACCCCTGGCGGCGGCTGGCGAGCGTCCACAACCTGGCGGGGGACATCCCCTTCGCGACCGCGGCCTGGGCCGACTTCACCATGCTCCAGGTCGACTTCGGCGCCGGCTTCGCGGCCGTCCACGCGAACGGCCTGCGCAACCGCGCCCTCGCCACCAAGCCGCTGATGATCGAGGAGCTCACCCTCGGCCAGGAGGACAGCGCGGGCCGCAACGGCACCTGGGGGGCCTTCATGGCCGGCGCCGCCGGGGTGGGCACCGGCGCCTTCCTCCCCGCCCTCGCCCAGTTCGTCGCCACGGTCCCCTTCGAGCGGATGGAGCCGGCCGACGGGCTCGTCCTCTCGGGGAACGCCTTCGGCCTCGCCGAGCCGGGCCGGACATACGTCTTCTACCTGCCCGCGGGCGGCAAGGTCACCGCCGACCTCTCGGCGGCCCGGGGCAACCTGGGAGTCCGCTGGTTCGATCCGCGCAGCGGCACGTTCCAGGGCGCGGCAACGGTCGCTGGCGGCGGCCCGGTCACCTTCACCGCCCCGAGCGCGACCGCCGACTGGGTCCTTTCCTTAAGCTCGACGAGCACCACCCACGGGACCTTCTTCGCCCTGCCCTCCTGCCGGCTCGTCGACACCCGCAAGCCGGGGAACGGCCCCGCGCTCGCCGGCGGCGAGGTCCGCAGGCTCCAGGCGGCGGGCGCCTGCGGCATCCCCCCCGGGGCGGTGGCGCTCTCCGTGAACGTCACCGCGACCGGTGCCACGGGCCGGGGATCGCTCCGGCTCTGGCCGGGCGGCACCCCGCCCACCCCGAGCACCGTGGACTTCGCCCGCTGGCAGACCCGGGCCAACGCCACCCTCCTGTCGCTCGCCGCCGACGGCACGCTGGCGGCCCAGGCGGTCTTCACGGGCACAGGGGGAGCCGGGTCCGTCCACCTGATCGTCGACGTCAGCGGCTACTTCGACTAGGGCGAACCCCACCGCACGGCCCATCTCTGCAACTCCCCGGGATTGCCGCGCGTATAAGGACACAGGCACTCCATCGACCGCGGAGGATCGCATGCAGAAGCTCCGACAGGACCTCGTCTTCGCCCTCCGCCAGCTGCGCCGGAACCCGGGGTTCACCGCCGCGACCGTGCTCACCCTGGCTCTCGGCATCGGCGCCAACACGGCCATCTTCAGCATCGTCTCCGGGGTCCTCCTGCGCCCGCTCCCGTTCCAGGACGGCGAGCGGCTGGTCCAGGTCAAACACGGCCAGCCCGGACCCGGCCCCGAGACGGTCTTCTTCTCGGTCCCCGAGCTCGCCGACTACCGCGCCCAGAGCCGGGCTCTCGCGAGCTGGATGGAGTACCACTCGATGTCCTTCATCCTCTTGGGCTACGGCGAGCCCGACCGGGTGCGGACCGGGGTCGTCTCGGCCAACGCCTTCGACGTCCTCGGGGTGCGGCCGGCGCTGGGCCGGCCTTTCCGGGAGGACGACGACCGGCCGGGCGCCCCGCCCGTCCTCCTGCTCTCCGACCACTACTGGCGCTCGCGCATCGGCGGCGACCCGGCGATCGTCGGCCGCACCTTGAGGATGAACGACAAGCCGATCACGGTGGTGGGTGTCCTGCCGCCTCTCCCCCCCTTCCCCGGCCAGGACGACGTCTACATGCCGACCTCCGCCTGCCCCTACCGCTCGAGCGAGCGGCTGATCCACAACCGGTCGGCGCACCTCATCAGCCTCTTTGGCCGCCTGCCCCCGGGCGGCACGCTCGCCGCCGCCCAGACCGAGGTGTCGGGACTCGCCGGCCGGCTCCGCCAGGCGCACCCGGAGTCCTACCCGGCGGGCTCGGAGACCGCGCTCGCCGTCGTCCCGGCCCAGGACCAGCTCCTCGGAAGCTTCCGGCCGACCCTCTTCCTGCTCCTCGGCACGGTCGGCCTGGTGCTCTTGATCGCCTGCGCCAACGTCGGCAACCTCGCCCTGGCCCGGCTGCTCGCCCGCGAGCGGGAGGTCGTGCTGCGCTCGGCCCTGGGCGCCGGCCGCGGCCGCCTGGTGCGCCAGATGCTCACCGAGAGCACGGTCCTGGCGCTCGCCGGCGGCGCCCTGGGGCTCCTCTTCGCCACCCTGGGCCGGCAGCTCCTGGTCGCCTTCGCCCAGCGCTTCACACCGCTCGCGGAAGAGGTCGGCGTCGACTGGAAGGTGCTCGCCTTCACCCTCGCGGTCTCGCTGCTCGCCGGGATCGCCTTCGGGCTCCTGCCGGCCCTCCATGCCACCCGGCAGGACCTCAACACGGCGCTCAAGGAGGGCGGCCACGCCACCGCCGGGCGCGGCCGGCACCGCTTCCGGAATGCTCTCGTGGTGCTCCAGGTCGCCGTCTCCTTCGTGCTGCTGATCGCGGCCGGGCTCACCGTCCAGAGCACGCTCGCCCTCTCCCGGGTCGACGCGGGCTTCACCGACCGCAACGTGCTGACGGCGACGATCTCGCTCCCCTTCTCCCGCTACCGGACGAACCAGAAAACGATCGGCTTCTTCGACGCCCTCCTCCCCCGGGTCGAGGCCCTGCCCGGCGTCCTCTCGGCCGCCCTCGGCAGCTCGGTGCCGCTCACGGGGACGCAGTTCACGCCCAGCTTCCGGATCGAGGGCCGGGCCGACGGCGATACCGTCCAGGGAGGCCAGCCCGAGACCCGGGCGGCGTTCCATGTCGCGACCCCCGGGTACTTCCACACCCTCGGCATTCCGCTCGTCGCGGGCCGGAGCCTCCAGCCGACCGACGGCGCCAACGCCCTCCCGGTCGTCGTCATCAACCGGTCCATGGCCCGCCACTACTGGGCGGGCGGAAACCCCGTCGGCCAGCGCATCGCGTTGACGGGCGGCGGCGGGAACGGGCCGAACTGGCTGACCATCGTCGGGGTCGTGGGGGACGTCAAGCTGGAGGGGTTGGCCGACGCCGCGGGCGCCGGCGACGCCTTCTACCTCCCCTTCGCCCAGAACGGGGCGGGAGCGATGAACCTCGTCGTGCGTACGGCGGCAGACCCGTTCGCCCTCCTGCCCGCGATCCGCGGCGCCGTCCGCGAGATCGACCCGGATCAGCCGGTCTCCGACGTCTCGACCCTTGAGCAGGTGCGCGGCGCTTCGGTCGCGCCGTCCCGGCTGACGGCGGCGCTCCTCCTCCTCTTCGGCACCCTGGCCTTCGTCGTCACGGCCATGGGTCTGGCCGCGGTGATCGCCTTCTCGGTCACCGAGCGCACGCAGGAGATCGGCATCCGCACGGCCCTGGGAGCCGGGCGTTGGGAGGTGCTCGCCCTCGTCCTCTCCCACGGCCTCGGCCTCGTCCTCGCCGGCCTAGGGGTGGGCGCCGCCGGGGCGCTCGCCGCCTCCCGCCTGCTGTCGAGCCTGCTCTTCGGCATCCGGCCGACCGACCCGGCGACCTTCGCGGCGGTGGCGCTCCTGCTCCTGGCCGTCGTCGGCGTCGCCTGCTACGTGCCGGCCCGGCGGGCGGTGGGCATCGATCCGAGCGTGGCGCTGCGTTCCTGAAACGCCGCTCCTAGACGCCGCCCAGCCAGGGGTAGCCCTGGTCCTCCCAGTAGCCGCCCGGGCGGTCGGCGGTGAAGGTCATGGCGGAGAGGTACTTGGTGAGCTTGTAGCCGAGCTTGACCGGCGAGTAGACCCGGAGCGGGGCGCCATGGTCGGCGGCGAGCAGCCGGTCGTTCCAGCCGTAGGCGAGGATCGTCTGCGGGTGCATGGCGCTTTTTAAATCCCAGCCGTTCGAGTAGTCGTTGTCGAAGGTGTCGAAGCGGATGTAGCGCGCCTCCGGCAGCGGCTCGACCATGGCGATCACCGACGACACCGGCACTCCGGTCCAGGTGCCGATCGCCGTCCAGCCCTCGACGCAGTGGTGCTTGACCGTGTAGGTGACCCGCGGCAGCGCCTGGAGCATCGGGAGGGTGAGCTGGGCCGGCTTGCGCACGAGGCCGCCGACCTCGAGCGACCAGTCCTCGTCCGGCTCCGGCAGCGGCTGGGTCAAGGCGTAGGCGGGGAAGGCGGCGGGCGGGGTGCGGGCGCTCTTCGGATACTGGCGGGCCAGGCGGCTGTCGGAGAGGAGGATCTTCTCCCCCACCCAGTCGTTCAAAAGCGAGAAGCGCCGCAGCCGGGGCTCGAGATGCGGCCCGCCGTCCCAGCCGCAGGCGGCCAGGAGCGAGGCCGGGCCGGCGACCATCCCCAGGCGGAAGAGATCGCGGCGCGACAGACGGCCCTTCGTAGGGTCAGCCATGGCTCGGGAACCTCCCCCGGTACCAGCCGGTGATCATGGCCCGCAGCGAGGCGGGGTCGACTAAAAAGACGAGGGCGACGTGGAGGGCGGTGAAGCCCACGAACAGCCAGACGGTCCAGAAGTGCCAGTAGCGGGCGAGCTCGTAGCCGCCGAAGAGAGCGGTCAGCCAGCCGAGCTGGACCGGCTTGTAGATGGCGAAGCCGGAGAGGACCGCCAGCACCGCGAGGAGGAAGATCCCCGTGTAGGCGCCCTTCTGGAGAGCATTGTGCTTGCCCTGCGGCGGATGCTCCTTGCGGAGACGGAGGTAGTAGAGCTGCATCTCTACGGCGCGCGGGACGTCCTTCGGAAGGAAGAGGAGCGAGCGCCACTCCCCCGAGAACAGCATGTAGAGGAGGTAGACCAGGCCGGTCGCGACGAACGGCCAGGCGAGCGTGAAGTGCCAGTTGAGGCCGCCGGCGAGCCAGCCGCCGAGGGTCGCCCAGCCGGGGAGCGGGCGGCCGTCGACGGGGTTCGGCAGATAGCGGTGGCCGCGCGCCCCGAAGTGGGTGAAGGCGCCATAGATCTGCAGGCCGGAGGCGATCATCCCGAAGAGGAGGAGGGTGTTGGCCCAGTGCGTCACCCGCACGATCCAGTGGTGGCGCTTGACAAGCGGGCGCTTGCCCGCGGCGCCTTCCCCCACCGTCTCTTCGGGGTGCGGTCGGTCCGCGGCTACGGTCGCCATGCTCCTCCTCTCGTTTCTGATAACTTTTCTATCATACTGCTATCTACGGACCTCGGAACCCGCCCGGTTCTAGGGGAGCACAGGCGCCTATGGGACGCGATAAGATCCGCCCAGGGGGGCAGATCGCCAAGAGCCTGATCTTCCTCGTCGACGGAAAGGAGCGCTCGATGGAGCAGTCGATCCGGCTCACCGTTCTCGGAGCCTGTGCCGTGGCCGTCCTCGCCATCTCCGGCCCGCCCGCGGCGGCTCAGACGGCTTCCCTGGTGTACGACTTCGGCAGCAAGGCGCCGTTCGCCCGGCCGCCTATCGGCCTTCCTTCCGGTCTCGGCCAGTCCTTCTCCATCGGGGAGCGGCTCTTCTTCGCCACTGGCCCGAAGCTGTGGGTCACCGATGGCAAGCCGAACGGCACCCGGAGCTTGAACGACCTCTGCCGGGGAGCCTGCCCCGCCGCGAAGCTGGTCAACCGCCTGGAAGGGCTCGCCTTCTTCGCCGCCGGCAACCCCACCGGCCCGCTCTGGCGTTCGGACGGCACGGTCCAGGGGACCTTCGAGGTCACCCCGCCCGGCTGGTACGTGGCCCTCCCGGCCGGCGGCGATCCCTTCCACCCCTTGCTGGACAGCTCCTCCGTGAGCCTCGGCGGGCGTCTCTATTTCCTCGCCTGCCAGGGGGACGGCCGGACCTGCGGCCTCTGGGGGAGCGACGGCACCAAGG
>JAXDLD010000267.1:0-7512 GCA_034666805.1 Acidobacteriota bacterium | reverse complement strand
GACCGCTCGCTCACCGACGACAGCGTGATCGTCGCCGACGGCGGCGACTTCGTGGCCACCGCCGCCTACACGGTCGCTCCGCGCCGGCCGCTCTCCTGGCTCGACCCCGGGGTCTTCGGCACCCTCGGGGTGGGCGGCGGCTTCGCCTTAGGCGCCAAGCTCTGCCGGCCGCAGGCGGACGTCTGGGTGATCTACGGCGACGGCTCGGTCGCCTACAGCCTGGCCGAGTTCGACACCTTCGCCCGCCACGGCCTGCCGGTCTTAGCGGTCGTCGGCAACGACGCCGGCTGGACCCAGATCGCCCGCGAGCAGGTGGACGTCCTGGGCGACGATGTCGCCACGGTCCTCGCCCGCACCGACTACCACAAGGTGGCCGAGGGGTACGGCGGCCGGGGTCTCCTGATCGAGCGCCCGGAGGAGATCCGGCCGATCCTCGACGAGGCGCTCCGCCTGGTACGCTCCGGCACCCCGGTGCTGGTCAACGCGCTCCTCGGCAAGACCGAGTTCCGCAAGGGCTCGATCTCGATCTGATCTTGTCCCCGCCCCCCGTCAGGTCCGCCGCCCTCTGGCTGCTGCCTCCGTTCGTCATCGGGGCGGTCCTCCGCCTCTTCCACCTGGCCCCCCAGGTGCTCGACGGCGACGAGGTGCACGCGGTGCGCGCCGCGGTCGCCATGCCGCTCCGGGCGATCCTCACCACCTACCAGGAGAGCGACAACTGCATCCCCCTCTCCGCCCTCTTCCGGGTGCTCCTCTCCTCCGGAGTGCGCCTGTCGGAGATGGGCTTCCGCGCTCCGTCGATCGTCTGCGGGCTGCTCCTCCTCGCCCTGCTGCCCCTGGGGGCGATGCGGCGGCTGCCGTGCGGGGCCACTCCGGTCGCCGTCCTCTTCGCCTGGCTCCTCGCCCTTTCGCCCCTCCTCGTCTTCTACAGCCGGATCGCCCGCTCCTACCTGCCCATGACCTTCTTCGCGCTCGCCGCGGCGGCGGCCTTCGCCGCCTGGTGGCGGACGCTCAAGCCCGCCTTCGGCGCGGTCTACGTGGTCCTGGGCGGGCTCGCGGTCTGGCTCCACCTGGGGGCGGCGCCGATCGTCGCCGCGCCCTTTCTCTTCGCCGCCGGGGACCTCGCCTGGGGGAAGCGGGAGGAGCGCGGCCGGCGTCTCTTCCACCTGGCGCTCCTCGCCTCAGGGTTGGCCCTCGCCTTCGCCGCCTTCCTGTTCCCGGCCCGGGAGTCGCTCGCCCGACTGGTGGCCGAGAAGCGCCAGGCGCAGAGCGTCCCCTGGGAGTCGATCGCCGACGTCCTCAGGCTCCAGGCGGGGACGGCAATGCCGGCGACATGGACCTTCACGGTCCTCTTCTGGATGGGTGTCCTGGGCGGCCTCGCGGCGCTCCTCGCCGTCGACCGCCGGCTCGGCGTCTACACCCTCACCCTGGCCGGCGTCCAGCTCCTGGGCATCCGTCTCCTCTCGCCCCTGGGGCTCGCCAACCCCCTGATCCTCGGCCGCTATCTGCTGCCGGTCCTCCCCCTGCTGCTCTTCTGGGCCGCTTGCATGCTCGCCCTCCCCTGGCCGCTGCTGGCGGGCTGGGGGAAAGGGGGGCGACGGGTCCAGGTGGCGCTCGAGGCCGGCTTCTTCCTCACCCTCGTGGCCCACGGGCCGCTCGCCGACCGCGCCCTCTGGCGAAGCTCCTTCATGCACCACAACGACTTCCTCGCCTTCTACGCGCCGCGGCCCCGGCTCGCCCCGGAGGCGGTCCCCTATCCCTACCGTGAAATCGCCAGGATCGGCGGGAGGAGGGCGGTCGTCGAGTACCCGTGGAGCTCCTTCGCCGGCCTGCGTACACCCTACCTCTACCAGGAGGTCCACGGCCGGCGGGTCGTCGTCTCCGGCCCCCAGCGGCTCCTCTTCGACCCCGCCCTCGCCCTCGCCAATGTGGTGCCTCCCGGCCCCGAGGGGTTCTGCGGGAGCGGCGCCCGCTTCCTCGTCGTCCACATCCACGTCGCCCGCGAGGAGGACCAGATCGCCGCGACCGAGGAGACCCGGCTGGGAGAGCGGGAGATGCGTCCGGATCTGCGGCGCACCCTGCGCCTTCAGGCCGAGGCCATGGCCCAGAGCCTGACCGCTCTCTGGGGGGATCCCACCTGGTCGGCCCCCTCTCTCCGCGCCTGGGATCTGGACCGGGCCTGCAAACACAAGGCAGGTACGACATGAGCCGGCGTACCGTCGCCCTCACTCTCTCGGTCTGGGCCGGTCTCGCGGCCCTCGTCGCCTGGCGCTTCGCCGGCAAGGCGACGGACGACATCTACGTCACCTACCGCTATGCCTGGAACTTCGCCCATGGCCGGGGCTTCACTTTCAATCCGGGGGAGCGGGTCTTCGGCCTCACCGACCCCGGGGTGGGGCTGCTCCTCGCCCTTCTCCACCGGCTGACCGGCCTGCCCATCCCCCTCCTCGGCACGGTGCTTTCGGCCCTGGCCCTCTTCGGGGTCGCCGCCCTCCTCCTCGGCGAGAGCGCGGAGCGCGGCCGTGCCCCGGAGGGAATCGCGGCCGGCACCCTGCTCCTCTCCTCCGGCTACCTGTGGACCGCCCAGGGCTCGGGCCCCCTCTTCGTCCTCCTCCTGCTGCTCGCCTCGGCGCGGCTCGCCGGGCGCTGGGAGCTGGCAGCGGGGATCGCCGCCGGGCTCGCCTTCTGGTGCCGGCCGGACGCGGCGCTCGGCGTCGCCTTTCTCGGTCTCCTGCTCGCCGGGGAGCGCCGCCGGCTGCCCTGGGTCTGGGCCGCCGCGGCGGGAGCCGTGATGCTCGCCGGCTGCGCCGCCGCTTTCGCCGCTTTCGGCACCCTCCTGCCCAACACCCTGGCGGCCAAGCGCGCCTATGCCGCCTTCGATCCGGCGGCGCGGATGGGAGCCGCCTTCTGGCGCGGCGCCTGGGAGGTCTGGCGGGGCTGCGAGGCCCCCTGGGCCGGCCTCCTCCTCGCCCTGGGGCTCCTCGGCCTTCCGGCTCTCCTCTATCGCGGGGGCCGCGCCGGCCGGCTGCTGGCCCTCTACGGCCTGGCAACCGCCGCCGCCTACACCGTCCTCCGGGTCCCCTTCTTCCTCTGGTACACGGTGCCGGCCGCCGCCGCCGTGCTCGTGGGGGCGCCGTGGGCCGTGGGGGAGGTCGTCCGTGCCCTGGGTACGCGGGAGCGGCCGCGGCCCCTGGCGATCGCCGGGGCGCTCTTGGGCGCCGTCGCCCTGGCCGCCCCGCTCTGGGGGAGCTGGCGCTGGTTCGAAGGCGGCGCTTCCGGGGATTGGCGGCTCGCCGCCTACTCGCGGGCCGGGGAGTGGATCCGCGATCATTCGGGACCGGAGGACGACGTGGCGCTCGAGGAGATCGGCATCCTCGGCTACACCAGCCAGCGGCCGGTCTCGGACCTGATGGGGCTCGTCACCCCGCGCGCGGTCCCCTACGCCGCCCAGGGCGACCTGATCGGGGCCTTCCTCGCCCGGCCGACCGCCTTCCTCGTCTTCCACACCTTCACCTGGCGCGGCGGCACCCGGCCGATCGTCACCCGGCCCTGGTTCGCCGGGGCCTATGAGGCCGTGGCCCGCTTCGACCTGCCGGCGCAGGGGGGCGGGATCACCGTCTATCATCGCCGGCCGGATGGAAAGATCCCGCCGCCCCGGCCCCCCCGGGCCCACCGCCCGGAAGCTCCGGTATGATCGGCGGCTCAAGCGGCCGCTCCCGGCCGTCTCCCTTTCTCTGCGGAGGACTGATGCGAACGCTGATCCTCGCCGTCTCCTGGCTCGTCTGCGCGGGGGTCGTCGCGCTCCCGGCCCTGGGTGCCAATACCGCCAGCCCCGCCCCGCACCCGTTCACCGCGCGCGACCTCCACTCCATGCACCGCCTGAGCGACCCGCAGCCCTCGCCCAAGGGCGACCCGGTGGTGTTCGTGCTGCGCACCACCGACTTCGCCGCCAACAAGGGCCGCACCCACCTCGTGCGGGTAGCCCTGGACGGCAGCGGCCTCACCCCGCTGACCGACGGCAGCTCCTCCGAGAGCGACCCGCGCTGGTCGGCGGACGGCAAGAGCCTCTACTTCCTCTCCGCCCGCTCCGGCTCCTCCCAGGTCTGGCGGTTCGCCGCCAATCCAATTCCTGGAGGCGAGCCGGTCCAGGTGACGAACCTGCCGCTCGACGTCGGCAGCTACCGGGTGGCGCCGGACGGCCGGCACCTGGTCGTCAGCCTGGAGGTCTTCGTCGATTGCCCGAACCTCGCCTGCACCAAGGAGCGGCTCGACCGGCGGGCGGCCAAGGGCCAGCCTTCCGGCCAGCTCTACGACCAGCTCTTCGTCCGCCACTGGGACACCTGGTCGAACGGCACCCGCTCGCACCTCTTCGCCGTGCCGTTGGGCGGGGGCGGAGAGCCCGTCGACCTCACCCGCGGGCTGGACGCCGACGTGCCGTCGAAGCCCAGCGGCGGCATCGAGGAGTACGACATCTCGCCCGATGGCCGGAGCGTCATCTTCTCGGCCCGTGCCGCCGGCCGCGAGGAGCCCTGGTCGACCAACTTCGATCTCTACCAGGTACCCATGGACGGCTCAGGGACACCCAAGAACCTGACCGCGGCCAACCCGGCCTGGGACACCCAGCCGATCTTCTCGCCCGACGGCAAGACCCTGGCCTACCTCGCCATGTCCCGCCCCGGCTTCGAGGCCGACCGCTTCCGGATCGTCCTCCTGTCGCTCGCCGACGGCCGCTCGCGGGTGCTCACCGAAGACTGGGACCGCTCGCCCGGCGAGCTCTTCTTCTCACCCGACGGCAGGACCCTCTACTGCACGGCCATGGACGTCGGCCACGTGGCGCTCTTCGCCGTCGACGTGGCCACGGGCAAGGTCAGGACCGTCGTCCGGCAGGGATCGGTCCACGGTCCCGCGTTGGTGGGTGGCACCAACGGCCGGCTGCTCTTCGGCCTCGACGACCTGCGCCATCCGACCGACCTCTACACCGCGCGTTTGGACGGCTCGGATTTAAAGAAGATCACCGACGTCAACCGTGCCGAGATCGCCGCCGTCTCGATGGGCGAGCCGCAGCCCTTCCAGTTCACCGGCGCCAAGGGCGACACCGTGCACGGCTTCGTCGTCAAGCCGGTGGGCTTCGATCCGGCCCAGCGCTACCCGGTGGCCTTCCTCATCCATGGCGGCCCCCAGGGGTCGTTCCATGACGAGTTCCACTACCGCTGGAACCCCCAGGTCTACGCCGGGGCGGGCTACGCCGTGGTGCAGATCGACTTCCACGGCTCGACCGGCTACGGCCAGGCGTTCACCGACGCCATCCGCGGCCACTGGGGCGACTGGCCGCTCGAGGACCTGCAGAAGGGGCTCGCCGCCGCCCTCGCGGCCAACCCCTGGATGGACGGCGACAAAGTCGGCGCCCTGGGCGCCTCCTACGGCGGCTTCATGACCAACTGGATCGCCGGCAACTGGCCCGACCGCTTCCGCTGCCTCGTCACCCACGACGGCATCTTCGACCAGCGGATGATGTACTACTCGACCGAGGAGCTCTGGTTCCCGGAGTGGGAGATGGGGGGGCCGTACTGGACCAACCCGGAGTCCTACGAGCGCTTCAACCCCGCCCGTTTCGTCGAGCGCTGGAAGACCCCCATGCTGGTCGTCCAGGGCGGGCTCGACTTCCGCATCCCCATGACCCAGGGGATCGCCGCCTTCACCGCCCTGCAGCGGCGGGGGATCCCCAGCCGGTTCCTCTATTTCCCGGACGAGAACCACTTCGTCCTGAAGCCCGCCAACGCCCTCCTCTGGCACGAGACGGTGCTCGGCTGGCTCGACCGCTGGCTCAAGGCCGCGCCCGCCGCCCAGTGATCGTCTCGGGGGGCGCCCTGGGGGCGCTCCCCGCTCTCACTAAACAAGGCCGGTCAAGGCTTACGAATTGTCGAATTCCTGCCGGATTTGCCGCGGGAAGATTGTGGAAAAAAGTTGTCCCAAGAACCCCCCCGAGCGGCAACCATGATTATGAGCACGACCGATAGATCGTTTAGCTCGAAATAGATAGCTCTTTGTCGAGCACGATCGGATGGACGATGGATTGGAGAGGACGAGCCCATGAATATTTTGACGATGGCCATGCCCGGGGCGCTGCGGATGAGGAGCCTGTACCCGCTGCTCGAAGCGGACGGCTCGTGCACCCTGATCTACGACCTCGAACGGGCGGTGGTGCTCGACGTGCCGGAGGAGCTGCAGCTGCATGTCGCGACGGCGCTCGACACCGGCGACCTCGACGAGTCGCTCCTCGGCTGGATGCTCTCCGAGGACCTGCTGACGGCGGAGGGGTGGTCGGAGTACGCTGAGGCGGAGGCGCCGCTCGTCACGACCGGCTGGTGGAACCTCGGCCTGGTCTTTAGGCAGGGCAGCGAGGTCCATGCCCGGATCGACAACGCCACGCTCGACAGCGCCCTCCTCGCCCTCGACTTCATCTTCAAGCAGAGCGCGGGGGCGGCGCGCGTCGTCCTCGGCCTCTCCTGGGGCGGCGCCTTCCCCTCCACCCAGGTGCTCGAGGGGGTGGTCGTGGAGGCGAACCGCCGGGCGGCCCAGAACCGGCAGGAGCTCCGCTACGAGCTGTCGCTCGACTCCTGGGTGGTGACGCCCGCCGTCGCCGCCTTCCTCGCCGACTATCCCTTCCACGTCCGCCTCCACTGCGGCAGCTTCGCCCGCGTCGAGACCGGCTCCAAGGCCCAGGAGGCCCACGCCTGGGAGCTGGCGGAGAAGGGGGTGCGGCTGCTCTCGGACCTGGGGGAGCGGTTGACCGTCCAGTGCGTGCTCGACGGCCCCTCCCGCCTGCGCGACCTCTGGGCCTGGGCGAAGGAGCTCGGGGTGCGGCACCTCGATCCGGTCCGCCTCGAGGACGACGATCCATTCTGCCCGCACCTGCGCCCGCACTTGCGTCAATACCGCGAGGACCTCCTGGCCGTCGCGGACGAGGTCCTGGCCGGGCTCGGCAATCCGCGGGCGCCCGGCGAATGCCAGCCGCTCGCCCGCGTCGTCGGCAGCCTCGTGCGCAGCGAGCCGCTCGCCCGCACCCCGCGGCTGTCGACCGCGACCCCCTGGGGGATCGGCGATGTCTTTCCCTCCCCGGAGGACGAGGTCGAGGCCACCCTGCTCTCCAGTATGTGGTCGGCCCTGGAGCAGCGCGAGCCCGCGGCGCCGGGGGCTCGCAAGCTCGGCGATATTGGGGACGTGGGCGATATGGGCGTCGGCGAGACGGGCGACGTCCCCTGCTCCGGCTGCTGGGCGCGTCTCCTCTGCAGCCACAGCGTCCTGCCCTCCTCGCCGGTCAACGCCTCGGCCGACCACCGCGAACCGGACGAGGCGCGCTGCGCCTTCTGGCGCACCGAGGTCGAGGTCGGGCTGCGCTTCTACCACCGCCTGGCCCACGCCGATCCCATCCAGGCCCTGCGCCTCTTCGGCGGCGCCGAGGTGCCGGTCGACCCCTTCGACCGCCGCTACCCGCCCGGCCAGCCCAAGCTTCCG
>JAXDLD010000266.1:0-11439 GCA_034666805.1 Acidobacteriota bacterium | reverse complement strand
CGGCGCGCTGGCCAAGCTCGGCAACCTCGCCTATAACCTGCCGGCCTTCATTCACTTCGCGGTCGACCTGCGCGCCCTGGGAGCCGCGGTGGCGCTGGCGCTCCTGATCAGCCTCCTGATCGGCGTGGTCCCAGCCAGGAAAAGCCTGCAGGTGGACCTCCAGGAAGAGCTCCAGGCCGCGGGTAAAGGCCACAGCTCCTCGGCGGGCACGGCTTTCACCCGCAGCTTCCTCGTCGTCTCGGCCATCTTCTTTTCGGTCGTCCTCATCATCGGCGCGGGCCTGATGATCAGGAATCTGGCGAGCCTGATCCAGAGCGATCCCGGCTACCGGGTGGATCACGTCCTGAGCGCCCGCTTCGAGCTGCCTACGACCCAGTACAAGACCGACGAACCGGTGTTCCAGCTGTACCGGCGGGTGATTGCGGAGGCCCGGGCGCTGCCCGGCGTGGAGGATGCGGGGCTCTGGGCTCCCGGCATTCTCGGATACAGTTTTTTCTACCAGTTCATCGTGCCGGAAGGAAAGTCGCTCGCGGCGCCGGAAGACAAGATCAAGGTCTTCGAGCACCGGATCTCACCCCAGCTCCTCCATGGCATGGGGATCGCGATCCTCAAGGGGCGCGACTTCACCGAACAGGACGACGCGAGACGCCCCCGGATCGCCATCGTCAGTCGCTCGACGGCGGAGGCCGCCTGGCCATCCCAGGATCCGCTCGGCAAGCGTTTCTGGTTGGGAGCGCCCCACAACATCTGGGCGGAGGTGGTCGGCGTCGTCGCCGACGTCGAGCAGCGCGGGCGCCTCCAGCCAGAGCACGACGTCAGGCGAGACGTCTACTTCCCGCTGCTTCAGATGCGGGCGAGGACCTCGACGATCCTCCTGCGCACGCGCGGGGGCGGGGGCGGCGAGCAGACCGGCCTCCAGGTGACCCAGATCATGCGCTCGATCGACCCGGACATTCCGGTCTACGACGTCCAGACCTTGCTGCAGCGACGGCGCACCGAGGAAGCCGGCGTGCGGCTCAACACCTTCCTGCTGATCTTCTTCGCCTCGTCGGCTCTCGTGCTGGCGATCATCGGGATCTACTCGATCCTGGTCTATACCGTACGGCAGCAGAGCTTCGCGACCGGCATCCGCATGGCCCTCGGGGCCGACCCATCGAACATCCTGCGGCACTTCGTCTGGAAGGGGACGGCGCTCCTCGCCATCGGCCTCCTGTCGGGGCTCGTCTTCGCTCTCGGCCTGGCGAAGACGATGGCGAGCATCCTGTCCAACGTCAACCCCTACGATCCCATCGTCTTCGTGCTCGGACCCAGCCTCATCGCGCTCTTCTCGCTGCCCGCGATCCTCCAGCCGGCCTACCGGGCGACAAGGGCCGATCCTTCCTCGCTGTTCCGCCTCAACTAATCCCCCGGCGGTCGAGGTGCGCCGTCAGCTCGCGCGCCAGGAGCTCGACCTCGGGCGGACGGAGCAGGCCGTAGTGGTCGCCCGGGAGCGTCCTCGTCTCGATCCCGCCTTGCGCCAACCGGCTCCATCCATCGAGGAGCTCCGGGCCGTAGACGGCGAAGGTCTGCGCCGAGAAGCACAGGGTCAGCTTCCCGGCATAAGGCCCGGATACGTAGGACCGGCTCGCCTGGAGATTCACCGCGAAGGTCTCGAAAAGCGGCGTCATCTGGGCGAGGCCCAAGCCCTCCGGCAACAGACCCGCCGTGCGGCCGAGCTCTGCCACCTGAGCCAGCTTCTCGCGCCCCGGGAACGGCCGCAGCTCCTCGGGGGCGATCCCCATTTCGTACCCCAGCAGGCGCGCCAGGTCCTGGGCGAACCAGGCCACCAGCTCGTCTTCGGTCGCCGGCTCGCGGCCGGGCGCGACCGCCGGGGGCAGGGTGTCGATCAGGGCGACGAGGTCCAGTTCCTCCCCCTCGCTTGCGAGCTGCCGGGCCATCTCGAACGCGACCACCCCGCCCATGGACCAGCCGCCGAGCCGGTAGGGGCCCTGCGGCTGGATCCGGCGCAGCTCGGGCAGATAGCGCGAGGCCATCGCCTCGATGCTCGCCGGGCGCCCGCCGTTGTCTCCCGCTGCCGGGGTCTGCAGGGCATAGAACGGCTGGTCCGGCGTGAGGTGGCGAGCGAGGTCCAGATAACAGAGGACGTTGCCGCCGACCGG
This sequence comes from Acidobacteriota bacterium, assembly GCA_034666805.1. Classification (GTDB taxonomy): domain Bacteria; phylum Acidobacteriota; class Thermoanaerobaculia; order Multivoradales; family UBA5704; genus DASQPA01. The sequence continues at coordinate 9,280 of JAXDLD010000266.1, read as the reverse complement.
ATGGACGCAGAAGAAGGGCGCCCTGTCTCCCTGCGGGCGGATGGCCACCAGAGGCAAGCGCCCGGCCGGACTGGCGGGCTGGCTGAGGAGAGCCGCCAGCGACTCCAGGGTGGGCGCCGAAAACAGGGTGGCGAGAGGGAGGGCCCTTCCGAACCGCTTCTCGATCCTGGCCATCAGGAGGACTGCGAGGAGCGAGTGCCCGCCACGCTCGAAGAAGTTGTCGTGCGCCCCGACGCGCGCGAGCCCGAGCAGCTCCTCCCAGATCTCCGCCAGGACCTCCTCGGCCGGAGCCCGCGGCGCCACGAACCCCGGCGCGGAGCCGCGGTCCGGCGCCGGCAGGGCCTGCCGGTCTACCTTGCCGCTGGGGTTGAGCGGCAGCGCGGGCAGCGGCACGAAGGCCGTGGGGACCATGAACTCCGGCAATCGATCACGCAGCTTCAGGCGTAGCGCTTCCACCTCCACCTCGCCGGTGACATAGGCCACCAGCCGACGATCGCCGGGCGAGTCGTCGCGCGCGATCACTACCGCCTCCCGCACGCCGGGAAGGGCACAGAGCGCCGCCTCGACCTCCCCGAGCTCGATGCGGAAGCCGCGCACCTTCACCTGGTGATCCAAGCGACCCAGGTAGACGATCTCGCCCTCCGCCAGATGGCGGACCTGGTCTCCCGTTCGGTAAAGGCGCGCCCCCCGGTCCTCCGCAGCCGCGAACGGATCGGGGATGAACTTCTCCGCCGTCAGGTCCGGACGGTCGAGGTATCCCCGGGCGAGTTGCACGCCGCCCAGATAGAGCTCACCCGGAATGCCGATCGGCACCGGCTTCAGGTGAGCATCGAGGACCAATGCCCGCGTGTTGGCGACCGGACGCCCGATGGGAACCGCGGCGAGCGTGCCGCCCGGCGCGCAGCGCCAGGCCGTGACCTCGACCGCCGCTTCGGTGGGGCCGTAGAGGTTGTAGAGCACCGGGGCCGCCCCCTCCTTAAAGCGCGCGAAGAAGCGGTGCTCGAGCTGGGCGGTCAGCGCTTCGCCGCTGCAGATCACCCGGCGCAGAGCGGTCAGGGACTCGACGTCTCGCGCCTCCAGGAAGACCTGGAGCATTGAGGGGACGAAATGCGCCGTCGTGATCCCGGCTTGCGCGAGGAGCCGCACCAGGTAGTCGGGGTCCTGGTGGCCGCCGGGGCGGGCCAGCACCAGGCGAGCGCCGGTGACGAGCGGCCAGAAGAGCTCCCAGACCGAGACGTCGAAGCTCACCGGGGTCTTCTGGAGCACCCGGTCGTTGCCGGTCAGGCCGTCGACCTCCTGCAGCCAGAGCAGCCGGTTGCAGATGGCCCGGTGGCTGTTCATGACGCCCTTCGGACGGCCGGTGGAGCCGGAGGTGTAGATCACGTAGGCCAGCTCATCGACGCTGCCCGGGACAGTGGGGCTCTCTGCACTCTCCGCCGCGACCTCCTCCCACTGTGCGTCGAGGCACAGGACGCGCGGTGTGGGAGCGTCCGCCGAGCCCCTCGCGTCCGGCTGGATCGCCGCCAGCAGGCGCTCCTGGGTGAGCAAGACCGGGACCCGCGCATCGGCCAGCATGAAGGACAGGCGCTCCCGCGGGTACGAGGGATCGAGCGGAACGTAGGCGCCACCGGCCTTCAAGGCTCCCAGGAGGCCGACCACCAGTTCCAGCGACCGCTCGACGCAGAGGCCCACCCGCACGCCCGGTCCCACCCCCAATCGCCGCAGGCGGTGGGCCAGCTGGTTGGCCCGCGCGTCAAGCTCGCCGTAGCGGAGCTCCTCCCCCTCGAAGGCCAGGGCGACCGCCTCCGGCCGTCGCCGGACCTGGGCCTCGAACAGCTCGTTCAGGAGGAACCCGGAAGGGAGAGCCGCTCGCGTGTCGTTCCACTCCCCCACCACCTGGCCCTGCTCGGCGCGGGTGAGGAGAGGCAACTCGGAGAGCCGGCTCCCGGGGCTCTCGACGGCGCCGGCGAGCAGCCGGTCGAGGTGAGCCAGCAGGCGCTCCATGGTCGTGCCGTCGAAGAGGTCGGCGTCATAGTCGAGCGGCCCGCTCAAGCGCTCCGCCTCGTCGATCAGCGCCAGGTCGAGATCGAACTTCGCCGAACGGGCCGCGGCGGAGAAGGGCTGGAGCGTAAGCCCCGGCAGGTCGAGAGAGGAAGTGGGTACGTTGACCAGCTGGAAGCTGACCTGGAACAGAGGGGTGCGCCGCAGGTCCCGATCGGGGCGCAGCTCCTCGACCAGTTTCTCGAAGGGGAGGTTCTGGTGGGCGTAGGCGCCGAGCGCGACCTGGCGCACCCGGTCCAGCAGCTCCCCGAAGGGCGGATCGCCGGAGAGGTCGGTGCGGAGGACCAGCATGTTGACGAAGAACCCGATCAGACCCTCCACCTCGCCGCGATTGCGGTTGGCGATCGGGGAACCGACGGCGACGTCGTCCTGCCCGGAATAGCGGTGGAGGAGCGCCTGGAAGGCGGCGAGGAGAGTCATGAAGAGGGTGGCACCCCGATCCCGGCTGAAAGCTCGCAGCTGGCCCGTCAAAGCGGGTAGAACGACGGCGAGCCGGTGGCCGCTGGGCGCCTCGGGGAGGACCGGCCGGGGGCGATCGGTCGCCAAGCCGAGCACGGCGACCCCCGTGAGCCGCTCTCGCCAGTAGGCGAGCTGCCGCTCGAGGACCTCTCCCTGGAGCCACGCCCGCTGCCAGGAAGCGAAGTCGGCGTACTGGATGGACAGAGGCAGCAGCGGCGACGGCCGGCCCGCGATACGGGCGCCGTACAGGGCCGACAGCTCACGCACGAAGACCCCCGTCGACCAGCCGTCGAAGACGATGTGATGGAAGGCGAAGAGCAGCCCGTGCTCCCGCTCCCCGAAGCGCAGCAGCAGCCCCCGCACCAGCGGCCCCCGCGCCAGGTCGAAGGGGCGAAAAGCCTGAGCACGCGCCTGCCGCCGAGCCTCCGCGTCCCGCCGGGCCGAGGGGAGCCGTGAGAGATCGACCGCAGGGATCTCGAACGGCGCCGGAGCCTCGATCCGCTGCACCGCCCGGCCCTCTACCTCGGGGAAGGTCGTGCGGAGGCTCTCGTGGCGCCGCAGCACCTCGTCCAGGCTCCAGCGCAGGGCGGCCTCGTCCAGCCGGCCATCCAGGCGGAAGGCGGCCGCTTCGTTGTAGGCCAGCGTCCGGGTATCGAGCCGGCGGAGGAACCAGAGCCGCTCCTGGGCGAAGGAGAGAGGGAGCAGGCCGTCCCGCGGCACCGGGACCATCGGCGGCACCTCCGCATCCTCACCCGCGAGGCGCCGGCCTGCCACCTCTTCCGCCACCGCGGCCACGGTCGGCCCCTCGAAGAAGGTGCGCAGAGGCAGCTCCACGCCAAACGCCTCCCGCACCCGTGACACGGCCTGGGTGGCGAGGAGGGAGTGGCCGCCGAGCTCGAAGAAGTCGTCGTCCAGGCCGATCCGCTCGACCCCCAGCAGCTCTCTCCAGATCTCCGCCAGCTTCGCCTCGGTGGGATTACGCGGCGCCACGAGCGACGGCCCGGTCTCCGGCCGCGCGAGATCGGGCGCCGGCAGCCGCTGCCGGTCCACCTTGCCGTTGGAGGAGAGCGGCAGAGCATCGAGTAACACGAAGGAGAAGGGCAGCATGTGCTCGGGCAGCCTCTCCTTCAAGAACGTGCGGAGCTCGGGCGCGATCCGACGGGCGAAGCGTCCCTGGAGCGGGTTGTTGGTGTAGCGGCCGAGTGATTCGGTCGCGGCCTCGGGCTCCAGTGCCGGGAGGAAGGCGGAGATCCGGTACGAGCTCCGTCCGGTCGCATCTGAAGGACGGTCGCACCGGCAGAGGACCGCTTCGAAGCAGCCGGCCGGGCCGTGAGAGGACCAGCTGAGCTCGACCTCGTAGGGCAGCGTGCGTGCGAGATCCCAGAGGTCCTGGGGATCGACGGCGCCAGCCGCGGCTTCGGCCGCCCGGCGGCGCAGGTCGCCGGCAGTCTCAATCCCCGCCTCCTCGGCGTAGAGCAGCCGGGCGGCGGCCTCAGCCTCGGACACCCGCGCGTTCGGTACGTTGCGGAGGCCCAGGACGAAGACCTCGCTCTCCTCGAGGCGCCGCCGCAGGGCAGCAAGGGTCAAGCTCTCCGACTGCCAGTCGAGCCAGGGGATCGCACCCGGCTCCGCGGCTTCCGGCTCGCCGAGCCGCAGCACGACCTGGTAGCGGAAGCCGGTCAGCTCGTTGTGGGCGTGGCCGCGCTTGGGATAGACCTCCACCCGGCCGATCTTCGGCAGGCGCTGCTTTAAGGCGGCGAAGAAGGCGGGGGCGATGACCAGCTCGTTCTCGTGCCGGCGGCGGGCTTCTACCTTCTGGCGGAGAAGCGGCAGCGGCATCTCTGGCGCAGCCTGGAACAGCTCGACCGAGATGTGGAAAGCCGGGAGGAGCGACAGGCTCCGCAGGTCCCCCAAGAAGATCGAGCCGCCAGGCCGGACCACCTCGACGGCCCGCGCCACGACCTCGGCCAGATAGTCGGCGCTCGGGAAGTACTGCGCCACCGAATTGACGATCACCGTGTCGAAGGAGTCCGCGGCAATCCCGTCGAGCCGCTCCGCGGAACCGCGGAGGAGCTGGACGCGGGCGCGCGCCGATCCCAGCCGGCCGAGCTGGCTTTCGACGTAGCTCAGAGCCTGGCCGGAAACGTCGGTTCCCGTGTAAAGCTCCGAGCGGGGGGCGAGCCGGAAGAGGAGCATGCCGGTGCCGCAGCCGATCTCCAGGACGCGCCGCGGCGCGAGCGCGGCGATCCGCTCGACCGTATCCTCCAGCCACTCTTCCATCTCGCTCCTGGGGAGAGGGCGATCGGTGTACGAGCTGTTCCAGCCGATGACGTTGAAGGTGGGATCGGAGTCGGCAGCCTCCTGCCCATAGAGGTCGTCGAAGAGCTCGCCCCATTGGGAGACCTGCTCGGTCTCGACCTCGCTCGCCAACACCTCGTAGGCCGGGTTTTGCACCACATAGGCGACCAGGCTCCGGTCGCCCGGGACGTCTTCCCGAGCGACGACGACGTTCTCGAGCACCGCCGGGTGCTCGGCCAGACGGGACTCGATCTCGCCGAGCTCGATGCGGAACCCGCGCACTTTCACCTGCTGGTCGATCCGGCCGAGGAACTCGATCCTGCCGTCGGGGAGGTGGCGTGCCAGGTCTCCCGTCCGATAGAGGCGGCTCCCCGGCGCCTCCACGTGGCTGCCCCCGAAGGGATTGGGGATGAACCGCTCCGCGGTGAGCTCAGGCCTTCCCAGATAGCCGCGCGCCAGGCCGTCCCCCCCGGTGCAGAGCTCGCCGGCGACACCCATCGGGACCGGCTCGCCGCAGCGGTCCAAAAGGTAGACCCCGGTGTTGGCGATCGCCCGCCCGAGCGGCACTGAGGAACTGATGCGCTCCGGCCCCTGCATCGGGTGGCAGCAGGTGAAGGTGGTGTTCTCCGTCGGGCCGTAGCCGTTGATCAGCCGGGTGCCCGGGAGCTCGGAGAGCACCCGGCGCACATGGGGCGCCGAGAGGGCGTCCCCGCCGGCGAGGAGCTGCCGCACCGGTCGCAGGAGCTCCAGGCGATGCTCGACGAACTGGTGGAACAGCCCTGCGGTCAGCCAGAGGGTCGTCACCCGGTACCGCTCGAAGGCCCGCCCCAGCTCGTCCAGCGACAGGGCGTGCGGCGGCATGAGGGCCAGTCGGGCGCCGTTCAGGAGAGCGCCCCAGATCTCCAGCGTCGAGGCGTCGAACGAGATCGGCGCGAACTGCACGAAGACCTCGCCGGGGCCGAAGTGGGCGTAGCCGGTTCCACGCACCAGCCGGGCCACCGCCCGGTGGGTCACGCCCACCCCCTTCGGCCGGCCGGTCGATCCCGAGGTGTAGATCACGTAGGCCAGGCTCTCGCCGCCGGTCGTGACCGGCGGGTCGTGATCGGGAGAGCCGGCGGAGATATCGGAAACCCGCACCCGCTCCGTCCTCGCCATCAGGTGTCCGGGGAGCCGCGTCACTGCCCCTTCCTCTGTTACCAACCAGCGCAGGACGGAGTCTTCCAGCATGAAGGCCAGGCGCTCGCCCGGGTAGTCCGGATCGAGGGGCACGTAGGCGCCCCCGGCCTTGAGGATCCCCAGGAGGCCGACCACCATCTCCAGCGATCGATCCAGGCAGAGACCGACGCGGCTCTCCGGCCCGACCCCCAAGCCACGCAGGCGGTGCGCCAGCCGGTTGGCCCGGCGGTTGAGATCTCCGTAGGAAAGCGCGCTCTCGCCGAACAGCAGAGCGACGGCATGAGAAGTGCTCGCGGCCTGGGCCTCGAACAGCTCCTGGAGGCTCGCCGCGGCGGGATAGGACGAGCCGGTGTCGTTCCACTCCAGTAGCAGCTGGTGCTCCTCCCCCACGGTCATCAACGGCAGGAGCGCCACCGGAGTCTCCGGCCGCGCCACCGCCGCGGCCAGCAGGCTCTCGAAGTGGCCGAGGAGGCGCCTCATGGTCGTCGACTCGAAGATCTCCCGGTTGAGCTCGAGGGTCCCCCGGAGCTGATCGCCGCCCTCGACGATGAAGAGGGTGAGGTCGAACTTGGCGGAAGCCGCGGCCACCCGGCCCTCTTCGGGCAGGGAGAGGACGACCCCCCGCACCTCCGCCTCTGCCCGCGGGAAGTTCTGATACGCGAACATCACCTGGATCAGCGGGTTGCGGCCTAGATCCCGCTCGGGCGCCAGCTCTTCGACCAGGCGCTCGAACGGCAGGTCCTGATGGGCGTAGGCCGCCAAGGCCGTCTCCCGCACCCGGGCCAGCAGTTGCTTGAACCCGGGCGAGCCCGAGAGGTCGCTGCGCAGGACCAGGGTATTGACGAAGAAACCGATCAGGCCCTCGACCTCGCGCCGGGTGCGGTTGGCGATGGCGACGCCGACACCCAGGTCCTCCTGCCCCGAGGCGCGGCCAAGGAGCGCCTTGAAACCGGCCAGGATCGTCATCGACAGGGTCGCGTTGCTCCGGCGAGTGAGGGCGGACAGCTCGCGCACGAGCCCCGCCGGGAGCACGAACGACTGCGTGGCACCGCGGAACGACCCGATCGCCGGCCGTGGATGATCGTACGGCAGCGTGAGCGTCTCGGGCATGCCGTCGAGCTGCCGCCGCCAGTAGTCGAGCTCGGCCGCTAGCCGTTCTCCCGCGAGCCACTGCCGCTGCCAGACGGCGAAATCGGCGTACTGGATCGGCAGCTCCGGCAGGGGCGACGGCACGCCTTCCGAGAACGCGCCGTAGAGCGCCGTGAGCTCGGCAAAGAGGATGCCGAGCGACCACCCGTCCGAGACGATGTGATGGAGGTTCGCGAGAAGCGCGTGCTCGAAGGCGGCGAGACGGATCAGGGAGGCGCGCAGCAGCGGACCTCGCGCAAGGTCGAACGGCCGCTCGGCCTCGGCACGCGAAAGCCGCGCCAGCTCGGAGCGCCGGTCGGCCTCAGGCAGGACCGCGAGGTCGATCACGGGCACCACGGTGCGCAGCAGCGGAGCGATCACCTGGACGGGCCGCCCGTCGGCCAGCCGGAAGGTCGTGCGCAGGGCCTCGTGGCGGCGGACGATCTCCTCGAAGGCCCGCAGCAGGGCCGGGATCTCGAGCAGGCCGGTCAGACGGACCGCTCCGAAGACGTTGTAGAACGGGTTGTCCGGTGCCAGGCGGTCGAGGAACCAGAGGCGCTGCTGGGCAAAAGAGAGCGGCGGATCGCCGGCGCGCGGCAGCGGGACGAGCGGTGACAAAGATGCCTGCGACATCGGCGACGATCCGAGGCGCTCCGGCTCGATCCGCGCGGCCAATCCCTCGACCGTCGGAGCCTCGAACAGAACGCGCAGGGGCATCTCCACCCGGAATGCCTCGCGCAGGCGGGAGATCACCCGGGTGGCGAGGAGCGAATGCCCGCCCAGGGTGAAGAAGTCGTCATGGACCCCAACCTTCGACAGGCCTAGAACGTCCGCCCAGATCGCACAGAGCAGCTCTTCGACGGGAGTCCGGGGGGCGGCGTTCGCGCCCTCCTCCCGCGCCGGTCCGGCGGGAGCGGGCAGCTCCCGGTGGCTCACCTTGCCGCTCGCGGTGAGCGGCAGGGCCGCCAACTCGACGAAACGCCACGGGATCATGTAGGCAGGCAGGACTGCAGCCAGGTGGCGGGACAGCTCCGCCGGGTCGAGCGGCGCTCCCTGGCGCGCCACGACGTAAGCGACAAGACGCGGCTCTCCCGGTACGTCCTCCCGCGCTACGACCACGGCTTCGCGGACTCCGGGATGGGTCACGAGCACACCCTCGATTTCGCCGAGCTCGATGCGGAAGCCACGGATCTTCACCTGGCGATCGATCCGGCCCAGGTACTCGACGGCGCCGTCCGGCCGATGGCGGGCGAGGTCGCCGCTGCGATACATCCGCGCCCCCGGCACCGCGGCATAGGGATCGGGCAGGAATCTCTCGGCCGTGAGGTCCGGCCGGCCCAAGTAGCCACGGCCCACGCCGGCGCCGGCGATGTAGAGCTCCCCCGCGATCCCCAGAGCCACCGGGGCGAGTTCCGGGTCGAGTAGATGGATGCGCAGGTTGGTGATCGGTCGGCCGATCGGAATGGTCTGCACCGCCGCGCCGCTCCCGCAGGCCCAGGAGGTGACGTCGATCGCAGCCTCGGTCGGCCCGTAGAGGTTGTGGAGCTCGCTCCAAGGGAGGCGCGCGTGGAAACTGGCGGCGAGCTCTGCGGAGAGAGCCTCCCCGCTGGCGATCACGCAGCGCAGGGAGCGGCAGCGCGGGACCCCGCGCGCTTCGAGGAAGGCGGAGAGCATCGAGGGGACGAAGTGGACGGTCGTGATCTGCGCCCGCTCGATCGTAGCGGCCAGGTAATCAGGGTCCTGATGGCCTCCCGGGAGGGCCATCTCCAAGCGCGCCCCGAACAGGAGCGGCCAGAAAAATTCCCAGACCGAGACGTCGAAGCTGAAAGGGGTCTTCTGGAGCACCGCGTCCGTCGTCTTCAGCCCGTACGCCGACTGCATCCAGAGGAGCCGGTTGACCATCGCCCGGCGGGTGTTCATCGCGCCCTTCGGCCGCCCGGTCGAGCCCGAGGTATAAATCACGTAGGCGAGGCCTTCGGGCGCGATCCGCAGCGGCGGGAGCAACGCGAGCGGCTGGGCGGCCGTGGTCTCCGGTCCGGCAAGCCGGAGCGTGGCGACGGAGTGGGCCGGGAGCCGGCCGGCCAGATGCTCCTCGACCAGGAGCGCCGCCAAGCCGGCCTCCTCGACGATCCAGGCCAGCCGCTCCCGTGGATGGTCG
>JAXDLD010000265.1:0-2710 GCA_034666805.1 Acidobacteriota bacterium | reverse complement strand
GGTAGGGGCTGCTCTCCCCGGCGAGACGGTTGGCGGTTTCGGTGCTGTGCTCGGCCATGGAGCCAGTGTAGCAGGCAGTTCAGAGCCCCGGCGCGTGATAGGCCTGGCTCGCCCCGATCCAGGTCCTGTCCTTGTTGAAGTCGACCCCCATCATCGCCCCCTTGCTCATCCGCACCAGGTTGTTGACGAGCTGGGGGCGCTCCTCCCCGTCGGGCCAGACGAACATCATCCGCACCTCGGCCTTGGCGCCGCCGTCGGGAGTGGCGACCAGGGGCTCGTAGTCGACCTTCCGCTGCAGGATGTAGTGCTCCGGGTTGGCGAGCGAGCGCAGGCGCTCGGCCGTCACCCCGATCTCGACCCCGAGGCCGGCGAAGGAGAAGAGCGGCTTCAAGACGTAGTTTTCGAGGTCCGCCGGGATCTCCTTGAGGTCCGAGACGAACCAGGCGCGCGGGGCGTAGGGGCTGTCGATCCAGGGGAGGGAGAACTTGCTGATCTTTAAAAACCAGTTGGGATGGCCCACCCAGGTGACGTCGAGCTCGCGGCTAAAGAGGGGTCCGAGGTCGAGCCCCTTGCGGGTCGCCTCGTCGAAGATCACCCGGTTGTAGATCCGGCGGACCGGCACCTGGCGGCCATCTTTCTCATAGAGAACCTCCCGGCCGCGCACGGTTACCTGGTCGACCCCGACGATCGCGATCCCCGTCAAGCGCTCGGTGACGACGAAGTCGACCCGGGTCTTCTGCTTCTCGGGCTCGATCTCTAAAAGGATCACGTTCTCCGGCGCGCAATCGCCCAGGATCACTCTCCGCAGGCGCTCGGCGTAGGTCGCTTCGTCGAGCCCGCCGAAGTAGGGGGTCCAGTCCGCCGGCAGGGCCGGGTAGCAGGAGCGGTAGCCGCGTTCGAGCAGCCACTGGAAGCCATAGAGCGAGGGGAAGGCCTGGAGCTCGATCAGACGCGGGACGATCCGCGAAGCATTCTCCGGGTCGCGCGGGTCGCGGACGAGCGCGAAGTCGACCTGGAGGAAGGTGGGGAGCCCCTCGTCCCCCGGCACCGCGAGGCCCGGCGGCACCGCCCGCCCGGCCTCGGCGAGATAGGCCGGGGAGGTGACCGCGGCCACCACCTCGTAGGCGGCCCGCTCCAGATCGCGGGTCAGCTCTCCCGAGAGGAAGAGCGGGGTCTCGCAGACGCGGAAATCGATATGAAAGCCGACCGCGCCGTCGAGGTGGCGCTGGAGCGCCGCGTACCGGTCCGGGGTGAAGCTCTCGTTGAAGGCCCGGCGCAGCTCGGGGACCATCAGATCCGCTCCCTCTCTCTAGACATCGGTCAGGCCCAGGTGCGTCTCCTCGACGATGTGGTCGACGACGCTCTCCATGCTGTTCGACTGGTAGTAGGCCTCGAGCTGGCGGTCGGCGCCCGTGCCCATCCGGAGGATCTGGTGGATGAACTCGATCTCCTTCCGGCTCCCCAGCTCGTCGACGACGTCGTCGACGAACGAGAGGAGCTCGTGGACGAGGTCCACGCAGTCGACCTCCTCCAGCTTGCCGAAGTCGATCAGCTTGCCGGAGATGCCGTAGCGCGCCGCCCGCCACTTGTTCTCGTTGAGGAGGATGCGCCGGTAGAGGCGGAAGCCCAGGTTCTGGCGGATGAGCTTCGAGAGCTTGACCGTCACCGCCTGGATGAGCGCCGCCAACGCGAGCGTCTCGTCGACCCGCATGGGCACGTCGCAGATGCGGAACTCCAGGGTCTGGAAGAAGGGGTGCATCCTTATGTCCCACCAGATCTTCTTGGCGTTGTCGATGCAGTTCGTCTTCACCAGCAGCTTGATGTAGTTGTCGTACTCGGAGAGGCTCCCGAAGTGGTCGGGGATGCCGGTCCGCGGGAAGCGGTCGAAGATCTTGCTCCGGTAGGACTTGAGCCCCGTGTTCCTCCCCTGCCAGAAGGGCGAGTTGGTCGACAGGGCGAAGATGTGCGGCAGGAAGTAGCGGGCCGCGTTCATGATGTGAACGGCGAGCTCTCGGTCGTCGATACCGACGTGGACGTGGAGGCCGAAGATCAGGTTCGCCCGCGCCACCTGCTGGAGGTCCTCGATGATCTCCTTGTAGCGCGGAGCGGCGGTGATCTTCTGGTCGCGCCAGTGCGAGAAGGGGTGGGTGCCGGCGGCGGCGATCGTCAGGCCGTTCTTCCGCGCCAGGGCCGCCAGGTTGCTGCGCAGAGCGACGACCTCGCGCCGGGCCTCGCCGATGTCGGCGCAGATCTTCGTCCCCACCTCGATGACCGACTGGTGGAGCTCGGACTTGAGCTGCTCCTTTAAGATCCCCTCCCCCGTCGTGTCCATCAGGTGCTGGACGTGGGAGCGCAGAGCGCGCGTTTGAGGATCGATGAGCTGGAACTCCTCCTCGATCCCCAGGGTGAACGGCTGGACGGGCGCCATCTTGCTCCGTGCTCCTCGCTTCTCCTAAAGCGCCGCGATCGGCACCGCGGCGCCTTGGGGGGCCACGAACTCTCCCCACTCGACCCGGGCCTGCCCGGAGACGTAGTCCCTGGCCTTCTCGATCGCCAGGTTGGCGGCCGCCTCGACCACCCACTCGAAGTTCTCGCGGCCGATCGAGGCGAGCTCGGCGTCCGGGGCCGGGTTGCAGAAGTCGATGGCGTAGGGAACCCCGTCGCGGACCGCGAGCTCGACGGTGTTGAAGTCGTAGCCTAAGGCCAGGTT
>JAXDLD010000264.1:0-8522 GCA_034666805.1 Acidobacteriota bacterium | reverse complement strand
CTCTCTGCCGGCCTGTCTCCTGCGCCTTGGCCTCGAACTTCTCCGCCCAGGTCATCATCGCCTTTCCCTCCTCCAGATTTCGCTCGGCCAGCAGGGACAGGATCTCGTCCTGTCCTCTGCCATCCCATTCTAAATAGGTTGCCACGCAGTTGAACAGCAGGAAGCGCTCGGCGGGGTTCAACTCCGAGGCCTCGGCGATGCGCCGAAGGCAGGCCTGCCGGTGTGCGTAGCGGTCTCCCGCCGTCCAACGCATCAGGGCAGCGAAGGCCCAGGCCAGGGGCTCAGGACAGCTCAGATACTCGGCCGCCGAAGCGCCAGAGAGCCCGAGGCTCCAATACTGGAAACGGCTGATCTCCGCCCCCAAGGAGCGTTCGCAGTGCTGGCCGACGCCAGGCCCGGGTGGACCACCCCGTAGGTAAAGCACCATGCTGTGGACCGTAAGGTCGTGGCGCAGGCTGAGCACCCGGTTGTAGCGCCACAGCCGGGCCGGCAACGCCGAGCGATAGCGCAGCTCGACCTCGATGTGGAGCAGGACCGGTTGCATGCCGTCGTCCAGGGCCAGCACCCGAGCCAGGAGGTCGGGTTGGCGTCGCGCCCCCCGCGGCAGGTCGGTCCAGCTCTCGGTCGGCAGGAACTCGAGGCCGCCGAGGTCGATCCGGGAGGCGATCTCCGGTGCGGCAAGGCGCAGGAAGTCTCCCGGAAACGTCTGGATCAGGTCTTTGAAAAGCTGGTCGTGTCCACCGGCCATCCATCCTCCCCCAATGCGCGCAACCGGCGCTTTTCAGGAGGGGACGGAAAAGAGGTCGGAGATCTTGCAGAGGAATTTCACCCGCCGAGGAGCGCCGCGCTCACTTGGGCGGGCTCCTTCGCCCGCAGGTCGGCGGCGATGCCGTCGAGGGCGGGGGGGCGGGGGAAGCCCCACTCGACGAGGCCGAAGAGGGAGCCGGCGGCCTGGGCGGTGAGAGCATCGATGCGGGTGTCGCCGATCAGCATGAGGTTTTCGGCCGGCACCCCCAGCCGCTCGGCCGCGAGACGGAGGCCGGCGGGGTCGGGCTTGCGGGTGGGGAGGCTGTCGCCGCCCAGGATCAGCCGGAAGAGAGGGGCGAGCCCCAGCCCCTCGAGGATCCGCCGCGACGGCGCCTCCCCCTTGTTCGAGAGCAGCGCCATCGGATAGACCCCGGCGAGCGCCGCCAGCATCTCCGGCACCCCTAAGTACGGTTGGGTGGTGTCCAGGAGGACCTCGTCGTAGAGGGCGAGGTAGCGGCGGAGGGCCGGATCGAGCTCCTCCGGGGGGAGCTCCCCGCCCACCGCGCGCTCGATCAGGACCCGCGCTCCCTCCCCCACCATGCTCACCACCTGCTCCAGGCCGAGCGGCGGCAGCCCGTAGCCGCCGCGCATCCGGTTGATCGCCGTCGTGATGTCGCGGCGGGAGTCGATCAGGGTGCCGTCGAGGTCGAAAACGAGAGCGGCTGGCCGGTGGGGGGGAAAAGATGTAGAATGCGCCATCGCCCTAAGGCTATCAGAATGCTGGCAGGAAACTATCGTGGCACGGCCCTTGCTGTAGTCCCCGTACGTGATGGGAAACAACGCGAGGAGATGGCACCATGATCAAGAAGAGTCATGACATCCTGATGCTCCTGGTCCTGCCGGCCGCCATTCTCGCAACTGGCTGTGTGCATGGGACTTCCAAGCCTCAGACAGAGCCGCAGGAGCTCCGCGTCGAAGGCGAGATCTCCACCGGGCAGTTCGGCTGTCTCCAGGTGAAGACCGCGGACGGCCAGCGCTACACCCTGGCCCGCGACCTCGAGGGCTCGAAGCCCGGCCAGCGCGTCTGGATCGAGGGTTACGTGGTCAAGACCAAGGGCTGCATGCCGGGCGTGAGCCTGATGCCGCGGCACGCCGGCCTGATGGACGCGGCCACCGTGGCGGAGGCGGTTCCCGTCGCCGGGAGCAGCGGCCACTGATCCGGCCGAAATGATCAAGGCAAGACAAGAGATGATCAGGCCGAGATGAACTCGGCCACCACCCGGCGGGGGAGAATCCCCGCTTCGTGGCCACGGTCGAGCAGGAGCTGGACCGCCTTCCGCCCCGCCTCCCCGTAGTCCCGGGTCCAGTCGTTCACGTACATCCCCACGAAGCGGTCCGACCGCGCCGGGTCGTCCTCCAGGCCGCGGGCGTAGCGGACCGCGTACTCCAGCGCCTCCCCGCGGTGGTCGAGCCCGTACTCGATGCTCTCAGTCAAGAGCCCGCAGAGGCGCCGCTTCAGGTCCTCCCCCAGGCTCCGCCGGATGCCGTTGCCCCCGAGCGGCAGGGGCAGGCCGGTCTCCCCCTTCCACCACTCCCCGAGGTCGACCACTTTAAGGAGCCCCATCTCCGGATAGGTGAGCTGCCCCTCGTGGATGACGACCCCGGCCTCGGCCTCGCCGTCCCGCACCGCTTCTAAGATGCGGTCGAAGGGGACGATCGCCGTCTCTACCTTCGGCTGCCAGAGGCGGAGAGCGAGGTGGGCGGTCGTCAGCTCGCCGGGGATCGCGATCCGCACCCCGGCCAGCTCCTCCCGCGAGTAGGGCCGGCGCGCGACGACGATCGGTCCGTAGCCGTCGCCGAAGCTCGCCCCCGAGGGCATGATCTGGTAGCCGTCGGCCAGGTGCGCGTAGGCGTGGAAGGAGAAGGCCGTGATCTCGTAGACCTCCTGAAACGCCGCCTGGTTCAGGGTCTCGATATCTTGGAGGACGTGCTCGATGCGGAGCCCGTCGATCGCGAGCTGGCCCTGGGTCAGGGCGTAGAACATGAAGGCGTCGTCGGAATCCGGGCTGTGGGCGATGCGGATGAGGATCGGTTCGGACATGGTGGGGGAGGCTATCAGAAACACCCCCCGAAACACCTCCCGGATGCACCCACCGCCGGCGTCTGCCTCCTGTGACCTCCAGGGAGGACGCTCTCTCGGTCTACCGGCAGAGACATTCTTACAACTCACTGATCCATATAGATTTGTTCCACTGGCATCGCCCTTGCTCTATCCCAGGGTACGAAGGGGGGACCGATCCCGGGCCTCCCTTCCCAACCTTAAGAAGAGGAGGCAGCCATGAACCGACAACTTCGAATCCACACCCTTGGGACCGCCCTGCTCATGACGGCAGCCCTCACCCTCCCTGGCGCCGCGCGGGCGGCGGGCGACCCCAGCGTCGTCCACGTCGACGGCTACCTGACGAGCCAGGGTAACCGGTGCCTGATCCTCCGCGAGCACGACGGCAAGACCTATGGCCTGGTCGGCGCGGTCGGCGGCCTGCAGACGGGCGACCACGTGCGCCTCGAAGGGCGCTTCGCCGGCGGCGGGAGCTGCGGCGGCGGCACGGCGGTGAACGTCACCGACGTGCAGGCGATCTGGGCGGACGACAACCACCGGACGACCTACTACGACCACCTCCAGAATGGCGGCTTTTCCCAGTGGGCCTCCGCCAACCGGGGCTACAACTCGCAGCGCGGCGGCGATAGCCGCGGCGGCTACGATCGCAACCGGGGCAACGACGACCGCAACGGTAACGGTAACTATCGCGACCGCAATGGCAACTATGACCGCAACGGCGGCAACTACGACCGCAACGGCGGCGACGACCGCAACGGCAGCAACGGTAACTACCGCGACCGGAGTGGCAACTACGACCGCAACGGCGGCTACAACGACCGTTCCGGGAACCTGAAGAGCGTCAGCGGGCGGGTCGAGGGCTACCGTGGGGACTGCCTCATCGTGCGCGGGACCAACGGGCTCTACTACGGCCTGGCCGGCGACATGCGCGGCAACGACCGGCGCGGCGAACGGGTCAAGGTCCTCGGCTTCCTCGGACGCGGCGCCTGCGGCGACCGGACGGTGGAAGTCCAGGAGATCCGGTAGGGCCGCAGAAGGGTAAGCGCCCGGGGGTAGTGATCCGTACACTCGAACGGGACCTAGACCCAAGGGCATTGGAGTCAAGGACATGAGAAAGAATCGGATGTTCCAGATCGTACCGGGGGCGCTGCTCGCCGCGGCGCTCCTCCTTCTCCCGGCCTCGCCAGCCGTCGCTCGCGATACCGGGCGAGATACGGGACGCGAGACGGGGAAGATCCGGGCCGCGGGGACCCTGAACGTCGAGGGCCGCTGCCGGATTCTGACCGACGACCAGGGCCGGCAGTACGCCCTGACGGGCGACCTCGGCTCGTTCACGACCGGCGACCGCATCCTCGTCACCGGCACCCTGGGAGCGCCGAGCCCCTGCCTCGAAGGGGCGACGCTCAAGGTGGAGAGCGCCCGGCCGGACGTCTCGCGGCGGGCGGGCCTGCAGCTCTCCTCGATGCCCGCCCTCGGCTTCGCCGCCGCGACCGCCGCGACCGCCCTCAACGCTCCGGCGCCCCTGCCTCCCCTGGAGCGGGTCCGCCGGGGCAAGGGCTCGCTCTCCCTGCGCGGCACCCTGACCGCCGAAGGGGTCGAGTGCCAGGCCCTCCGCGGCAGCGACGGCCAGCTCTACACCCTGACCGGCAACCTCCAGGGCTTCAACATCGGCGACAAGGTCCACGTCGTCGGCGCTCTGGCGGAGGTCTCGACCTGCCAGCAGGGGAAGACCATCTCCGTCGAGCAGATCCAGCTCGACGACTCCCACGGCGACGAGCCGGAGGCGCGGATGAAGCGCGAGGTGCTGGCCCTGACCGGCAGCCTGACCGGCGAGGGGATCGAGTGCCAGGCGTTCCGTTCGGACAAGGCGGAGCTCTACACCCTGACCGGCGACCTCAAGGGGTTCAAGACCGGCGACCGGGTGATCCTCCTCGCCAGCCTGGTCGAGGGCGGGCCCTGCCAGGGGCAGGGGAAGACGGTCCAGGTCAAGACCATCCAGCGCGCGAAGTAAGACCCGGCAGGGCGGCGCCGTCCTGCTGTTCCATATACGAGGGCGGCCTCCACAGGGCCGCCCTCTCTCTTTCGCGCCTACTCGTACTGGATGAAGCCGGGCGCCAGGATGCCATCGGGGTCGAACTTCCGCTTCGCCGCCAGGACCTGCGGCCAGCGCTCGCCGAAGTGCTGGGCCCACTTCTCCACCGTGTCGAAGGTGATGTAGCCGGAGAGGTAGCGCTTGCCGCCGTAGTGGATCGACAGCTCGCTCGCCATGTCGAGCTGGGCCAGGCCGCGGGCGAGGAACGCCGGCGGCACCGCCGGGAGAATCCCCCAGCCCATGACGAAGTCACCCTCCGGGTGGATGAAGAGCGGCACGTCCGAGGTGTGGGTGTAGGCCGGCCAGAGCAGGATGTGGCCGCCCGGCCCCAGGGCCTGCGGCGGGGTGATCGAGAGCGCCTGCTCGATGAACTCGCGGGCGGTGTCCCAGGGGAGGGTGGTCTCCATCCAGGGGTGGGGCATCTCCCAGTAGCCGCTCCGCCGCCAGAGCTCGAAGACGGGGTCCATGCGGTTCAGGAACTCGTGCTGGGTGAAGTCCTCGGTGTGGACGTGCCGGTAGGGGCGCAGGCCGGCGAGCACCGTCTCCGTCTCCGGTTCCTCCCCTTCGTCCAGATCGACCGTCAGGTGGACGGGGTAGAACCAGGCGGCGAAGGTCTGCATCCCCTCGCCGAGCGCCATCCCCTCACCGATCTTCCGAATCCCCTGGAGGCAGGGGGTGCACCAGGACTCGACCGAGGAGAAAGTGGGGTGGTCCGGGTGCATGACCCGCTGCACGTCCTCCATCAACACCCCGAGGTCGTCGTAGAGCAGGTAGTACTTGCGCACCCTGGGCTTACAGGCGCGCAGGAGGACCTTCGCCCGGGTGATGATGCCGAACTGGCCGAGGCCACAGCGCACGGCGTCGAAGAGCTCGCGGTTCTCCGCCCGTGAGCAGGTGACGATCTCGCCCGTGCCGGTCACCACTTCGAGCTCGACCGCGTTGTCCGCCTGGGTGCCGTAGCGGAAGCTCGCCACCCCGAGGCCGGCCATCGACAGGGTGCCGGCGAGGCTCACCCCGAGGTTGTTGGTGAGGACCCGCGGCACCAGCCCCTTCTCCAGGGTGGCGGCCACGAGGTCGCGCCAGACGACCCCGGCGCCGCAGGTGGCGGTCGGGCCCTCGGGGCTGTCGGAGCCAGCGGGATCGATCTCAAAGATCGTCGCCATCCCGGAGGTGTCGACGACGACGCCCCCCTCGCTCGTCGCCTGGCCGCTCTGGGTGTGGGCCTGGCCGCGGGGCACCACCGGGATCTTGTGCTCGCGGCAGAAGCGGACCACGGCGGCGACGTCTTCGGCGTCGCGGCAGCGGGCGACCGCGGCGGGCAGGCGGTCGACCATGCGCCCGAAGTCCGAGCGGGCGCCGGCGCGGTCCTCCTCGGCGAGGAGCAGGCGGTCGCCCAGGGCTTCGCGCAGGTCGCTCAAGAGGTCGGTCGTCGGGCGTGCGGTGTCTACGGTCATATGAGGATCTCCCGGGCTGGGGTGGCTCGTAAATGGGCTCCCGACTTTGTAGCCCATTGCGCGCGGGGAGGCAAGCTTCAGCGCAGAGGCGGCGGCGGGGTGGGCTCGGTCGGCGGCTCCAGGGGGCCCGACCCCGTCCCCTTGGGGGCTCCCGCCAGGGTGAGGACGGTCTTGTAGCCCTCCTCGATCCAGCGGTCGATGCCGCCGTCGACGAGGATACCGTCGTCGAACCCCGAGGCGACCAGGATCCGCATCCCGTCCTCGCCGCAGGAATCTTTCCCCCGGCAGTAGACGAGGAAGGTCTCCTCGCGGTAGGGCGAGAGGTCGAGCAGCCGGTAGGGCAGGCGGGAGAGGGGGATGTTCCAGGCGTGCAGCAGGTGGCCGGTGTCGCTCTCGAACTCGGCCGGCCCGCGCAGGTCGATGACGAGGATGCCCGGGTTGTCGCGGGTGATCTCGTAGGCGACGGTCGCGTTCACCCGCTTGAACGCCGGATGGGGCCGCCGGTCCCACCACCCCTCGACCCTGGCGACCGGATGGCAGGCCGCGAGCCCCGCCAGGGCGAGCCCGAGGAGCGCGAGGAGCGGCCAGCGGGAGTTTAGGCGATGCATTCTTCGAGCTCCACCTCGGGGCAGACTTCCCCCACCACCAGGCCACGGCTGTTGCGGAGGATCGGCCGGTAGTGCTCCTCCAGGGCTGCAAACTCCTCGCCCGAGAGCGACCCCATCTGGCGCAGGAGGTCGAGCACCACCCCGTCCCGGCAGCGCTCGCCGCCGTCGGCGATCTTGACCGCGATCCCGAGGGCGACCGGCCCGCGCACCGCCAGGGCGTAGAACCCCTCCGCCCCCTCCTTGCCCAGCACCCGCCCCCCCGTCACCTCCATGAGGCGGGTGGTGAAGCGGCCGGGCCCGGCGACCATCCCCGGCTCGGCCGTCATCGCCGCCACCACCCGACGGACGGCGGCGGCCAGGGCGGGCGCCAGGCCGGCGGCCTCGGGGTCGGCCAGAGCCGCGTAGCCGCGGGCGGCGGCTTCGATCGGCATGTGGTACGCCGGGACGCTGCAGCCGTCGATCCCCAGCCCGATCGCCTCCCGGTCGAGGCCCACCAGCCGGGCGACCTCGGTCAGGATGCGCTCCTGGAGGGGGTGGGTCGCCGCCACGTAGTCGGCGGTGGGGAGAGCGAGCAGCCGGCAGGCGAGGAGCATGCCGGCGTGCTTTCCCGAGCAGTTGTTGTGGAGGGGGGAGGGCTCCTCCCCGCGCCGCGCCAGGGCCTCCGCCGACGGGCGGTCGAACGGCGGATGCGCCCCGCAGAGCAGGTCGGGGACGCCGAAGCCCCCCCGTTCGAGGAGGGAGACGACCCGCCCGGTGTGCTCGGGGGTGCCGCCGTGGGAGGCGCAGATCAGGGCGAGGTCGGCGGCATCCAGGGCGAAACGTTCGGCGCCGCCGGCGAGGAGCAGGGGGAGGGCCTGGAAGGGCTTGGCCGCCGAGCGCAGGTAGGTCGCGGTCGCCGAGGCCCCGGGATCGCCGAGCTCCGCCACCCGGCGCCCCTCCGGGGTGACCACGGCCGCGGCACCGAAGTGCCAGGACTCGGGACGGCCGCCACGGAGGACGGTCGCGACGGTGGAGAACAGGCGGGTCCTACCTCTCCCCGGCCATCGCCGCCTCGACCGAGTCGTAGGTGGGGAACAGCTCGGCCAGGCGCGCGACCTGGAGAAGCTTGCGGATGCGCTCCGAGGGGTTGACGAGGATCAGCTCACGCTTGAAGTCGCGGAACCGGCCGAGGTAGCCGACGAGCTCGCCGATGCCGGTCGAGTCGATGTAGTTGATCTTCGAGAAGTCGATGATGACGTGCCCCGAGTCGTCCGAGAGGGCCCGCTCCAGGGTCTGGGCGAAGAACTGGGCGCTCTCGCCGAGCTTGATGACCCCCTCTAGGTTGAGCAGGGTGAAACCTTCCAGGTGGCGTTTCTCGACGATCATCGCGAGGAGGTTTTAAGGTGATCCAGTCTAGCACAGGGATAGAATCCCCCTACGATGAACGACCCAACGGACCCGGTAATCGAGCTGCTCTCAACCCTCGTGGGGATCGACTCGGTCAACCCGTCGCTCGTCCCCGG
>JAXDLD010000263.1:0-15683 GCA_034666805.1 Acidobacteriota bacterium | reverse complement strand
GGCTGGCCCCGCGCTTCCCGGCGGTCCAGACCGTCCACCTCTTCGGCTCGCTCGTCCAGCCGGGATGCTTCCGTCCGGGCTCCGACGTCGACCTGGCCGTCGAGTGCGACGACCTGGAGACCGAGAGCCGATTCTGGCGAGCGCTCGAGGAGGACCTCCACCGGGAGGTGGACTTGAGATCCCGCCGCGGCGGCGTGGCGCGGGCGGTCGAGGCCTATGGAGAGCGCTGCTATGACCGAGACCTTCCTGCTGCTCGAACGTAGCCTGCGGGACGACCTCAAGATCCTCGATCGGATCTACGCGGATCTCGGGGAGCCCCAGCTCGCCGAGTCCGAGCCGGCCGACAAGCTGATCGTCGTCGGCTATCGCCTGCACGGGATCTACAACGCTTTCGAGAACATGTTCCGCAACATCGCGGCGGCCTTCGAGAAGAGTCGGGACGATCACTCGGGTTGGCACCAGCAGCTCCTGCAGAGCATGCGGCTCGACCTCTCCCCGATCCGTCCGGCCGTCATCGACGACCCGGCCTATGAGAAGCTCGACGAGCTGCGGCGCTTCCGCCATCTTTTCCGCGCGGCGTACGGGATCGACCTCGACCCCTTGCGGCTCCAACTCGTCATCCGCAAGGCCCTGGAGCTCCGGACCCTTTATCCCCCGCAGATCGACCGCTTCCTCCAGTTCCTGCGAGACCTCCGCTGATCCCCTGGCACACCCCTTGCTGATATCCCCTTCAGCCTGAGGCGCAGACAAGCGAGCCCGACCTGCCAGGGCGCCTAGGTAGCGAGCGCTATCGTGCCGGGACCTCGGGTCTCCGGCTTACCTCATAGGAGGAATCGCAATGTTGAGATGGGCTCTCATCTGCCTGGTCATCGCGCTCGTCGCGGCGGTCCTGGGCTTCGGCGGGATCGCGGCGGGCGCCGCGTCGATCGCCAAGATCCTCTTCTACATCTTCCTGGTGATCTTCGTCATCTCCCTTATCATGGGACTGGTACGAAGGGCCTGACCCCTGGACGGGGCGCCGCGCGCGCCCCGAGCTCCGGGGGACAATTCGGGGCAGGCTCGCCCCATGGTAAGGAGTCGAGTTGATGGCGATCGAGCCCCTGCGGAGCCTCTCCACCCCGCCCACCCCGGAGGAAGACCTCCCGAAACCGAATCTCAAGCGACTGCGCGACGCCCTGGTCGGGCCGTTCGGCGTCCGCAACGTGGCCTTGACCGGGCTCTTCATCCTGGCCGCCTTCTACACCCTCTACTTCGCCCGCTCCTTCCTGCTGCCGATCGTCCTCGCCTTGCTCTTCAGCCTGCTGCTCTCGCCCTTCGTGCGCGGGTTGAAGAAGCTGCTGCGGATCCCCGAGCCGCTCGGGGCGGGGCTCGTGCTCCTCGCTCTCCTCGGCCTCGTGGTCGGCGGTCTCTACGAGCTCTCCGGCCCGGCCTACGAGTGGATGCAGAAGGCCCCGGCCAGCCTGCACAAGGTCGAGGACAAGCTGCGCCAGCTCAAGCGCCCGGTCCTCCTCTTCGGCCGCGCCACCGAGCAGGTGGCGAAGATGACCGACGTGGGGGCGCCCCCGGCGAGCCCCAAGACTCCGCCGCCGGTGACGGTCGCCGTTCCTGCCGGCCCCTCCCTCGGGGCTCGGCTCCTCGACCGCACGACCGAGTTCGCCGCCAACGCGGCGGTCCTCTTGATCCTCTTGTACTTCCTGCTCGCCTCGGGGGACCTCTTCCTGCGCAAGCTGGTCAAGGTCCTCCCCAGCCTGTCAGACAAGAAGCGGGCGATCGAGATCGCCCGCCAGGTGGAGACCGACATCTCGGCCTACCTCTCGACCGTGGCGATGATCAACCTCGGCCTGGGGGTCGGGGTGGCGACCGCCATGGCCCTGATCGGCCTGCCCAACCCCCTGCTCTGGGGGGCGATGGCGGCGCTCACCAACTTCATCCCCTACCTGGGAGCGATGTCCTGCTACATCGCCATCGCCCTCGCCGGCTTTCTCACCTTCAACGACCTCACCCACGCCCTGATGCCGGTCGGCGCCTTCCTCTGCCTGAACGTCGTCGAGGCCTACTTCGTCACCCCCATGGTCCTCGGCCGGCGGCTGACCCTCAATCCGGTCGTCCTCTTCCTCGGCCTCACCTTCTGGGGCTGGATGTGGGGGATCGCCGGCGCTCTCCTCGCCGTGCCGATCATGGTGGTGTTCAAGATCTTCTGCGACCACATCGAGCCGCTCGCCCCCATCGGCGAGTTCCTCGGCGACTAGCGTCTAGATTTTGTCCAGCAAGGTGCGGCGGGCTCGTACGCTGTCGAGCTCCCGGCGGAGCCTCGCCAGGTCCTCGGTGTGGAGGGCGCCGATCTCCGCCAGGATCGGGGCGTAGGAGCCCGCCGAGCGGCCGCCGACGAGGAGCGCCGTGCCAGGGCTCAAGAGGCGGCGCAGGCGCCTCAGGTCCTCGGCGAGGAGGGGGTCGTCCGGCGGGTAGGTGATGGAGAGCGCGACCGCCTGGGCGCCGCCCTGGAAGGCGGCGGCGGCGATCTCCTCCGGCGGCAGGTCGGGCCCGAGGTAGGTCACCTGCCATCCCTCGGAGGCGGCGGTGGCGGCGGCGATCAGGGCGCCGAGCTCGTGGTGCTGCCGCGCCGGGGTGGTGACCACCAGGTGCGGCGCCCCGCTGGTGGTGCTGTAGGCGCCGCGCATGCTGCCGAGGAAGGAGCGGACGACCGCCGAGACCATGTGCTCGTGCGCCGGCCGCAGGCTCCCCTCCTTCCAGAGGTCGCCGATGCGGTGCATCAAGGGGACGAGGAGCTTCTCCAGCAGGTTGGTGCGGGAGAGGGCGACCGAGGCGCGCTCGAGCTGAGTTTCGAGCTCGGCCACGTCCAGCCGGTGGGCGGCGGCCACGCAGAGGCTCAGGTAGGCGTCGGCGACCTCGCCGGAGACCTCGGGGAAAGGGGGAGAGAAGGCGGGCCCCGGGCGCGGGAGGGGCTCCTCCACCGGCTCCTCGGCGAGGAGCGCCAGGAGCTCGTCGTTCCCGAGCCGCGCCACCTGCCCGATCCCCCGCCCGGTGCGCACCACCCGACGCAGGAGCTGCAGCCGTTCGATATCGGCGTCCGAGTAGAACCGCCGGCGGGTGCTCGATCGGCCCGGGGCGACAGCGTTGTAGCGCCGCTCCCAGGCGCGGATCAGGTCGGGTTTCAGTCCCGTCCGCCGCGCGACGAGGCCGATCGGATGGCGCGGCGTGTTCGACAGCTCCCCGGAGGTCATGGCGGCAGCTTACAGGCCTGTCTAGGCCGCGTCAACATTTGAACCAGTTTTGGGGACACAACTATGACAAATCTAGTCGTCGCTTTCCCAGCGGTCGATCTCGCGCCGGTCCTTCTTGGTCGGCCGGCCGGAGCCGGCCTCACGCGAAACGGGGGGTCGGCGCATGAGCCGGGCCATGGGATCGGGGGCGGGCTTCGGGGGGCTCTGGTCCTCGTAGAGGAGGGGGGCCAGGGCTTTGGCCACGGGCCGGTCCTGCAGCTCTTTGACGATCAAGATCCGCTCCCAGTCGCCCTGGGATAGCTCGATCTTGTCGCCCACCGCGAGGAGCTTGTGGGGCTTGGCGGACATGCCGTTGACCTGCACCCGGCCGAGCTCGCAGGCGTGCGTCGCCTGGGTGCGGGTCTTGAACATCCGCGCCACCTGGAGCCACTTGTCGAGCCGCACTCCGCTCATGGGGGGAGTCTATGCGTTTCGCGCCACGAGAAACGGAAACAGGCTCGCGAGGCGCGTTTCTCGGTCCTCAAAGCGGCTTTGGAGGGCGAGAAAATCCGTCCGACACTGCCCGCAAGGGAAGCGAAGCCCGCTTCAAGCCTTCCCAGATCTCCACCGGCCCCGGGGGAGCGGTGAGGAGGGTGCGGTAGTCGGCCAGCCGTTGCGGCCAGGGGTAGGGAGGGGGCGGCGGGACCAGGCCGGCGATGGCGGTGAAGAAGAGGATGTAGCCGAAGATCGTAGCGGCGATGCCCGCCGTCTTCCAGAGCCGGGCGGGGCGGGCCGCGAGGATCCGCGCGAAGCCGAGGCCGAGGGCGGGGAGGGCGTCGGTCAGGAAGCGCTGGCCGTAGCCGCCCGGGTTCGCCCACTCGGACCACCAGCCGTGGAGGACGGCGATCCCGAGGAACCCCAGGAGGGCGACGGTGCCCATTCCCGGCGCGCGCCGGCGGAGCTCCTCGCAGGTCGCCCAGGCGAGCCCGAGGGCGGCAAGGAGGAGGGCCGGGTGGAAGAGGAAGAGCCCGTGATGGGGTGAGAAGAGGACGTTCCAGGGGGAGCCGAGCGTCAGCCGCCAGACCCCGCCATAGCCCGGGGAGCCCCAGCCGCCGGAGACGGCATGCCAGTAGAGAGGTAGGAGAAGGAGGGGGAGGGTGAAGCCGGCGCCGAAAACGAGGAGACGTAGCAGCCGAGGGCGGCCGCTCCTCCCGGCCACCGCCAGGACGGCGGCGGGGAGGAGGCCGACCGCTCCGTAGCGGACGAGGACCGCCAGGCCGAGAACCAAGCCGGCGGCGCATGCGAGCCGCCCCCCTCCTGGCCTCCCCCCTGACCCAACCCTCCCCCTCCCAGGGGGGAGGGACCCGCCCGGGGGGGATAACCTGGAATCAACCCCCTCCCCGACCCTCTCCCAGTACCGGACGAGGAGGAGGAAGAGGAGGCTTGCCAGGGCGAACGAGGGGGCGTGGGTCATCCCCACGAGGGAGTAGAAGAGGAGGGGGCCGCCGAAGAAGGTGAAGGCGACGGCCGCCGCGACCGTCCCCTCGGCGAAGCCCAGCCGGCGGAGGGCGAGGGCGAGCCAGAAGAGTCCCAGGAGGGTGGCCACGTTCCGCGCCAGGACGATGGCGGCGCCGGAGAGGAAGACCCGGCGGGGCACCCGGCCGACCGGCGGCAGGTCGGCGCCGCGGGCGAGCCAGGCCGCCGGGAGCAGAGCGTCCGCCGCCCGGCCGGCGAGGAAGGGAGGAAGGTCGAGGAGAAGGATGCCGGGCGGGTACTGCATGACGAGGTGGCCGGAAGGGGTGGGCACGATGCCGTTCCTCACCCCCCGGAGGTTGTTTTCCAGGTGGAGGTCGCCGTCGTCGACGAGCGATTCCAGGGCGGCGAAGCTCGCCCAGCCGTCCCCTCCCAGGCCGCGGTCGAAGGCGAGCATGTGGAGGGCGGCGAGGAGGAGGACGGCCGCGAGACGGCGGGAGAGAAGGCGGGGCATGGCGGGCTTGGGGAGCGATTATGGCAAGCTTCCGCCATGCGCGTGCCACCGGAAGAGTTCGAAGCCCTGGTCGAGCAGGCCCTGGACGGCCTGCCCGAGGAATTCGCGGAGCTCCTGGAGAACGTCGTCGTCGTCGTCGAGGAGGAGCCCGACCCGGAGGATCTGGAGGCTCTGGACATGGACCCGGAGGACCCCGAGGACGAGCTCTTCGGCCTCTACGTCGGGGTCCCCCAGTCGGAGCGCGGCACCTCCTACCTCGCGCTTCCGGACCGGGTGGAGATCTACCGCGGCCCCATCGTCCGCGCCTGCGCCAACCGGCGCGAGGTCATCCGCGAGGTCCGCGACACGGTGATCCACGAGCTCGGCCACCACTTCGGGCTGGACGAGGACGACATGCCGTACTAGGGTGGGGGCTCGTGAAGCGCTCCAGGAAGCGGCTCCTTCTCCTCCTCCTCGCCCTGCCGGTGCTGGTCGTCGCCTGCACCGTCCTCTACATGCTGGGCATGTCCTACCTGGAGGGGAGCCCGCGCGGCTTCTGGGACAGCCTGGAGTGGTCGGCCGAGACCCTGACCACCACCGGCTATGGGGCGGACAGCCACTGGCGGCACCCGGCGATGGTCGTCTACGTCGTCACCGTCCAGTTCGTGGGGGTCTTCCTCGTCTTCCTCATCTTCCCCCTCTTCCTCATCCCCTTCCTGGAGGAGCGCTTCGAGACCCGCCTGCCGCAGGCGGTCGAGAAGGGGCTCTCGGGGCACGTCCTCGTCTACCGCTACGGGGCGGCGGTCGAGACCCTGCTCGCCGAGCTCTCGGCGGCGGGGGTGCCGACCGTCTTTCTGGAGCAGGACGATGCCGCGGCGCGGCGCCTGGCCGAGGCTGGGCATCGGGTCGTCCACCGCGGGCTCGACGACGCGGCCTTGAAAGCGGCGCGGCTCCATGCCGCCCGGGCGGTGATCGCCAACGGCACGGACGACGAAAACGCCTCCCTGATCCTCGCCGCCCGCCAGCTCGGCTTCGGGGGGCAGGTCTTCGCCGTTGTCGAGGAGCCGTTCTATCGGAAACCCATGATGCTCGCCGGGGCGACCGCGGTCTTCACCCCGCGCCACATCCTGGGGGCGGCGCTCGCCGCCCGGGTCAGCACCCGGATCAACCCGCGGCTCGCCGGGGTGCAGCCGCTCGGCCGCTTCCTGGAGGTCGCCGAGGTGCGGATCGAGCCCGGGAGCCCGCTCGCCGGCAAGACCCTCGAAGCGGCGGCGATCGGCGAGCGGACCGGGGCCTCGGTGATCGGCGAGTGGGTGGGCGGCGAGCTCCGCACCCGGCTCGCGCCCGGGTTTTTCCTCGAACCCGAGGGGGTGCTCGTCGTCGTCGGCAGCGAGCCGAGCATCGAGCGCGTGACGGAGCTCGCCCGTGGCCCGCATGCCCCGGGGCCGCCGGGGCCGTTCGTCGTCGGCGGCTACGGCGAGGTGGGGCGCAAGGTGGTCGAGCTGCTGACCGCGGTGGGGGAGGAGGTGCGGGTGATCGACCGCCACCCCGGCCCCGGGGTCGACCTCTCGGGCGATGTCCTCGATCCGCGGCTCCTGGAGGCGGCCGGGGTGGCCGGGGCGCGGGCGGTGATCCTCGCCTTAGACGCCGACAGCGCCACCCTCTTCGCCACCGTCATCTTGAAGGAGCTGGCCCCCCACGTGCCGGTGATCGCCCGAGTCAACCAGGCGGAGAACGTCGAGCGCATCCATCGGGCCGGCGCCTCCTTCGCCCTCTCGATCAGCCAGGTCTCCGGCCAGATGCTCGCCAAGCGGCTCTTGGGCGAGGAGGCGGTGGCGGTCGATCCCCAGCTCGAAGTGCGGCAGGTCCCCGGGACCGCCCTCTCCGGCCGCACCCCGGCCAGCCTCGCCATCCGGAAGAAGACCGGCTGCTCGGTGGTGGCGGTCGAGAGGGGGGACGAGGTGCTGACCGAGATCGGGCCCGGCTTCGGGTTCGAGGCGGAAGACGCGGTCTACGTCTGCGGCAGCGCCGAGGCGGTGCGGCGGTTCGCGGCGGCGCTGGGCTAGAGGCCTGGGACTGTCCGTTTCTGGGACGATCCCTTCCCGCGAGCGAACGCCCACCGCCAGCTCGCCCGGAGAAGATATACTAGAATCAATCACTTCCGCGGATGGTCCCCTGGCACACCGCTTGCGCTTTCAGGTTTCCAGGAGGAGACGCGTGATGGGACAGTTCTTCCAGGATCTCCGGTATGGTCTCCGGATCCTCACCAAGTATCCCGGCTTCGCGGCGGTGGCGGTGCTCTCGATCGCCTTGGGCATCGGCGTCAACACGACGGTCTACTCCTGGATCGAGGTCTTCCTCCTCCGCCCCATGCCGTGGGTCGCGGACGGCGACCGGATCGCGGTGCTCGAGAACCTCGCGCCGTCGGGGGAGCTCCTCACCAGCTCCTATCCGGACTACCGCGACTACCGCGCCCAGGTCCCTTCGCTCGCCGGCTTGAGCGCCTTCCAGGACCAGCCGCTCGTCCTGGGCGAGGGGCGGGAGGCGCGGCGGATCTGGGCGGAGAGGGTCTCGGCCGACTTCTTCGACGTCCTCGGGGTCCATCCCCAGGCCGGCCGCTTCTTCCGGCCGGAGGAGGGCGCGGCCGGCGGTCCCCCGGTCGCCGTCCTGGGCGACGGTCTCTGGCACCGCCGGTTCGGCGCCGATCCCGGAATCGTCGGCCGGACGATCGTCCTCGATCGCCACCCCCTGACCGTCGTCGGCATCGCGCCGCCGAGCTTCCTCGGAGCGACGGTCGGCCTCGCCTACGACCTCTGGGTCCCCCTCCCCCTGGAGCGACAGTGGAACGGCGGGCGCGACCGGCTCGCCCAGCGCTCGGATCGCTCCCTGCACCTCCTCGGCCGGCTGCGCGCCGGCACCCCCCTGGCCGCGGCGCAGGCCGAGGTCCGCGGCGTGGCCCAGCGGCTCGCCCGGGCCTACCCGGACACCAACCAGGGGATCGGCGCGACCCTCCGGCCCGTCCGTCAGGCCTCCTATGGCGCCCAGAGCCTCCTGGGGCCGCTCCTCGCGGTCCTCGCCGGGATCGCGAGCCTCGTCCTCCTCATGGTTTGCGCCAACGTCGCCAACCTCCTCCTGGCGCGCGCCACCGCGAGGCGGCGGGAGCTCGGCATCCGGGCTGCCCTGGGCGGCGGGCGCGGCCGGCTCGTCCGCCAGCTCCTGACCGAGAGCCTCTCCCTCTCGCTGCTCGGCGGGATCGTCGGCCTGCTCGCCGCCTTCTGGATGACCGACGCCCTCTCGGCCCTCCTCCCGCCCACCCACCTGCCGGTGGCGGCCATGCCCGGTCCAGACGGCCGGGTGCTCGCCGCCTCGCTCCTGCTCTCGCTCGTGGCCGGCCTCCTCTTCGGCACCGTCCCGGCGTTCCAGGCGGCGACGCCGGGCCTGCCGCTCGCGCTCGGCGAAGGGGGGCGAGGGGCCTCTCCGGGCCGTCGGCCGCGGGCACTCCGCAACCTCCTCGTGGTGGCCGAGGTGGCGCTCGCGACCCTTGTCCTCGTGGGCGCCGGCCTCTTCCTGCGGGCGTTCGAGCGCGCCCGCGCCATTCGGCCGGGCTTCGCGCCCGAGCACGTCCTCCTCGTGGGCGTCACGGATCCCGGGCCGGCGGGCTATGGCCGGGAGGCGGCCCAGGGCTTCTACCAGCGCCTGGCCGAGCAGCTCGCGGCGCTCCCCGGCGTCTCCGGGATCGCCATGGCCGAGAAGGTCCCCCTGGGCTTCGAGGGCGGCTCCTGGGAGGAAGCCGGGATCGAGGGCTACGCGCCGCCGCCCACCGAGAACATGAAGATCTTCCGCAACCTGGTCTCCCCGGGCTACTTCTCCGTCCTCCGCATCCCGCTCCTCGCCGGGCGCGACTTCGGGCCCAGGGACGACCTTGGGGGCGCACCGGTGATCGTCGTCAACGACACCTTCGCCCGCCGCTATCTTCCCGGCGTCTCCCCCCTGGGCCGGCACGTCCGCGTCTGGGGCCGGACGGCGACGATCGTCGGGGTCGTGGCTACGGCGAAGTACGGGCGGCTCGCCGAGGCGCCGCAGCCCTATCTCTACGCCCCCCTCTTCCAGCACCTGGATGCCGGGATGGGAGTCGTCTTCCACTTGCGCACGGCGGGCGACCCCGAGGGACTGCTCCCGGGGGTGCGGCGCACGTTCGGCTCCGACCCCGCGCTCGTCGGCTTCACCGCGCCGATGTCCGAGTACGTCGGCGCCGCCCTCTTCCCGGAGCGCACGGGGGTGGCGGTCCTCGGTTGCCTGGGCGCCCTGGCGCTCGTCCTCGCCGCCCTCGGCCTCTACGGGGTGGTGAGCTACTCGGTCACCGAGCGGACGCATGAGATCGGCATCCGCATGGCGCTTGGGGCGAGCCGGGAGGACGTCGTGCTCGAGGTGCTCGGCCAGGGGATGCGGCTGGTGGCGGCCGGATTGGCGTTTGGCACCCTCGCCTCCCTGGCCCTCGCCCGCGCCCTCCCCGGCATCTCCGGGAATACTGGAAGGGCCGGGAGCGCCGCGGACTGGAGCATCTTCGCCGCCGTCGCCGTCCTCCTCTCGGGGGTGGCGCTCGCCGCCAACTACCTGCCGGCCCGGCGGGCGACCGAGGTCGATCCGGTCGCCGCCATCCAGCGGGGATGAAACCTTGACCGCGCTCCGATCGGATATCCTGTGAACGTCAAGGAGCCGACCGCATGATCCGATTGCAGGGCGTCGAGAAGTACTACCAGAACGGGCACGTCAAGACCTTCGTGCTCCGCCGCATCAACCTGGACATCGAGGAGGGGGAGTTCGTCACCATCATGGGCCCCTCGGGGGCCGGCAAGTCGACCCTGATGTCGATTGTCGGCATGCTCGACGCCACCTGGGAGGGCGAGTACTACTTCCTCGACCAGCCGGTGCACAAGATGAAGCCCAAGGAGCGGGCGGCGCTCAACAAGCAGTACATCGGCTTCGTCTTCCAGAGCTACCACCTGATCGACAGCCTGACGGTCTACGAGAACCTCGACCTGCCGCTCTCCTACCGGGACGTCAAGAAGGCCCAGCGCCAGTCCCTGGTGGCCGAGGCCCTCGACCGCTTCCACATCGTTGGCAAGAAGGACCTCTTCCCCTCGCAGCTCTCGGGCGGCCAGCAGCAGCTCGTGGGGGTGGCGCGGGCGGTCGTCGGCAACCCCAAACTCATCCTCGCCGACGAGCCGACGGGGAACCTGCACACCGGCCAGGCCGAGGAGATCATGGAGCTGTTCAAGAAACTCAATGAGGAGGGGACGACGATCATCCAGGTCACCCACTCGGAGAAGAACGCGACCTACGGCAACCGGGTGGTCCACCTCCTGGACGGCTGGGTCGTGGGCCAGGAAAGTTGAGCCGCAGCCCCAAAGTCCTCATCGCCGACGACCAGCGCGACGTGCGCGAGGCCCTGCGGCTGCTGCTCAAGGGCGAGGGTTTCGAGACCGGCACGGCGATGTCGCCAGCGGAGATCGTCGCCGCGGTCGCCGGGAGCGACTGGGACGCGGTGCTCATGGACTTGAACTACACCCGCGACACGACCTCCGGCCGCGAGGGGTTGGACCTCCTCGCCCGCTTGAAAGCGATCGACGAGACCCTGCCAGTCGTCGTCATGACCGCCTGGGCGAGCGTCGGCCTGGCGGTCGAGGCCATGCGCCAGGGGGCCCGGGACTTCGTCGAGAAGCCGTGGGACAACGCGCGGCTCCTCTCGATCCTCCGCACCCAGGTCGACCTCGGCCGGGCGCTCCGGCGGGGCGAGCGGCTGGAGGCGGAGAACCGGCTCCTGCGGGACGGCGCCGGATCGGGGGACGGCCGCGACGGCCGGTCGCCGCTCCTCGCCCGCTCGGCGGCCATGCGGCCGGTGCTCGATCTCATCGAGCGGGTGGGGCCGTCCGCGGCGCACATCCTCATCACCGGCGAGAACGGCACCGGCAAGGGGGTAGTCGCCCGCGCCCTCCACGCCGCCTCGACCCGGGCGGGCAAGCCCATGGTCACGGTCAACACCGGCGGGCTCTCCGAATCGGTCTTCGAGAGCGAGCTTTTCGGCCACGTCCGCGGCGCCTTCACCGACGCCAAGACCGACCGCGCCGGCCGCTTCGAGCTTGCCGACGGCGGCATCCTTTTTCTCGACGAGATCGCCAACATCTCGCTCGCCCAGCAGACCAAGCTCCTCCGGGTCTTAGAGACTGGTGAGTTCGAGCGGGTAGGGTCGTCGCGCACCCACGCGGTCGACGTCCGGGTCTTCTCGGCCACCAACTCCGACCTCCGGGAGGAGGTGACGGCCGGTCGCTTCCGCCAGGACCTCCTCTTCCGCCTGAACACGGTCGAGATCCGCCTCCCCCCCCTCCGCGCCCGGGTCGAGGACGTCCCCATTCTCGCCGAGCACTTCCTCGCCCAGCACGCGAGGCGCTACCGGAAGAGCCTCGCCGGCTTCGACCCCGGGGCGGTCTCGGCCCTCCTCGCCCACCCCTGGCCGGGCAACGTGCGCGAGCTCGACCACGCCGTCGAGCGCGGGGTGCTGATGGCGCGGGGCGAGCGGGTGAGCGCCCCCGACCTCGGGCTCGAACCATCGGCGGGAGGGGCGGGCGGCGTTGGCGGCATTGGCGGCGTTGGCCGGCTGGAAGACCTGCCGCTCGAAGAGGTCGAGCGGGTGTTGATCCAGAAGGCGCTCCAGCGTTACGAGGGGAACGTCAGCCAGGCTGCCCACGCCCTCGGCCTGTCCCGGAGCGCGCTCTATCGGCGCCTCGAAAAGCATGGGCTCTGAGCGCGAGCGCCGGCCGCTCGACTTCGAGACCCGCATCCTCCTCCTCTCCTTCGCGACCGGCCTGCCCGGCTCGCTCGTCGCCCTCTCCCTCCTCTGGACCGGCGACTACAGCACCAAGATCCGCTGGACCTTGACCGTCCTCGTCCTCGCCTTCTGGTGGGGCTTCGCCGCCGCCTTGAAGGAGCGGGTGATCCGCTCGCTCCAGACCCTCTCGAACCTGCTCGGGGCGCTCCGCGAGGGGGACTTCTCGCTCCGCGCCCGGAGGCCCCGGGAGACCGATGCCCTGGCCGAGGTGATGCACGAAGTGAACGCCCTGGGGGAGGTGCTCCGCGAGCAGCGCCTGGGCGCGGTCGAGGCCACCGCCCTCCTCCACCGGGTGATGGAGGAGGTGGACGTCGCCATCTTCGCCTTCGATCACCAGGCCCGGCTCCAGCTCGTCAACCGGGCGGGCGAGCGCCTGCTCGCCGCGGAGCCCGACCCCGCCGAGCGCCTGCTGGGGCAGACCGCCGAGGACTTAGGCGTCGCCGACTGCCTGACCGGCGAGGTGGCGCGTACCCTGGAGCGCACCTTCCCCGGCGGCCCCGGACGCTGGGAGGTGCGGCGGAGCACCTTCCGCGAGGGGGGCCTGCCGCACCAGCTCCTGGTGATCTCCGACCTCTCGCAGACCCTCCGCGAAGAGGAGCGCCAGGCCTGGCGGCGCCTGCTCCGGGTGCTCGGGCACGAGCTCAACAATTCGCTCGCCCCCATCCGCTCGATGGCGGGGACCCTCCTCCACCTCCTGGAGCGCGAGCCGCCGCCGGCCGACTGGCGGGAGGACATGAGCCAGGGTCTCTCGGTGATCGGCGACCGTTCGGAATCGCTGATCCGCTTCATGGCCGCCTACGCGAGGCTCGCCCGGCTCCCCCCGCCGCGGCGGACCGGGATCGAGCTCTCCGGCCTCATCCGCCGCGCGGCGGCCCTGGAGACCCGCCTCGCCGTCCGCCTCGCTCCCGGCCCGCGGGTCGAGCTGCAGGGGGACCGGGACCAGATCGAGCAGGCGCTCATCAACCTCATCAGGAACGCCGCCGACGCGGCGCTCGAGACCGGCGGGGGGGTGGAGGTGGCCTGGTGGCGCGAGGACGCGCACGTCGAGGTTCGGATCGACGACCAGGGCCCCGGGCTCGCCAACACCGAGAACCTTTTCGTCCCCTTCTACACCACCAAGCCCGGAGGCAGCGGCATCGGCCTCGCCCTCTCCCGCCAGATCGCCGAGGCCCATGGCGGCAGCCTGACGCTGGAGAACCGGCGGGGGGAGGCGGGGTGCGAGGCGGTGCTGCGGCTGCCGGTGTAGGGGGGTGCCCGTCCTTTGCATACCTCCCGAGCGGGAGGGAATCGGCCATGGGGCTCGAACGGATCTGCGAGGTCTACCGGGAGCGCGGGTTGGTCCTGGCGCTGGGGGCGGGGGTCTCCTCGGGCTCGGGGATCCCGATCTGGACGGCGCTCCTCGAGCGGGTGGCGGAGGTCGCCTGCCATACGGATGGCCCGCGGCTCGTCTCACGCCTCCGCGGGGCGGGATTCAGCCTGCCCGCCATCGCCGCCATCCTGGAGCGCGAGTACGAGGAGGAGACGGAGTTCCGCGAGGTCGTGCGCGAGGCCCTCTACCGGGACTTCCCTCTGCGCGGGAAGGGGGGGAACCCGGAGGCCGAGCGGGAGCTCGTAGCGCACACCCTGGACGCCAACACGACTCTCAACGCCGCCGCCGCCTTCTGCGCGGTGCCGGGAGAGGATGGCGCCTTCGTCCGCAACCCGCGGCTCCACGCCATCGTCAACTTCAACCTCGACGCCCTCTTCAGCGCCTTCGTCCTCGCCAAGTTCAAGGGGAAGGTCCATCAGGAGAGGGGGCTCGTGCTCACGGTCGAGCGGGCCACCCGGGCCTCCACTCTCGACCGGGTGAGCGTCTACCACCCTCACGGCTACCTCCGCTTCGAGACCGGCTCCGGCGGGCCCGAGGACGCCCTGGACCAGCTCATCTTCACCGAGCACCAGTACTTCGACTTTTACGACAATCCCTACAGCTCGTTCAGCAGCACGGTCATGTTCCTCCTGCGCGAGCACCCGTGGCTCTTCGTCGGCCTCTCGATGCTCGACGAGAACATCAGGCGGCTTCTCCACTACTCCTGGAAGGAGCACGTCCAGGCCGCGGGCGAGGAACGCCGCAAGGACCCCGGGAAGGCGACCCAGCCGCGCCACTTCGCCCTCCTTGCCAGCTCGGGCGACGAGGAGCTCGACCGGCACCAGCAGGCGTCCCTCGAGCCTCTCGGGGTCGAGATCCTCTGGCTCAAGAGCTACGAGGAGATCCCGGCCTGCCTGCGGCAGATCTACGAGTGCTCCGGGGAGGACTGGCAGACGGTGATCGAGGCTGGGCGGAACGCTTGACAGCTCTCCCGCCGCGTCGCATCCTTCCGCGGACCGCCAACCGACCGTCTTCCTGGAGAGCCATCCGGCCTTGCGTATCCTAGAGAGCCTCCTTCTCGGCGCCACCCTGCTCCTCCTCCCCGTTCTCGCCCACGCCCAGGCGGACCCGACCTCCCGCTCCTGGAACCTGCCGGTCGAGCCCTACCGGATCGCCGGCAATCTCTATTACGTGGGGGCGAGCGACATCACCTCCTATCTCATCACGACGCCCGAGGGGAACATCGTCCTGGATGGCGGTTTCGCCGAGACCGCGCCGATGATCGCGGCCAACATCCAGAAGCTCGGCTTCAAGGTCGAGGAGGTAAAGATCCTCCTCTCCACCCACGCCCACTTCGACCACGCCGGAGGTCTGGCCGAACTCAAGAAGCGGACCGGCGCCCCCCTCTATGCCGGCGCCGCGGACGCCGACCTCCTCGCCCGCGGCGGCAAGGGGGACTTCGCCTTCGGCGACAAGCTCCAGTTCCCCCCGGTCCAGGTCGACCACCCCGTCCACGACGGCCACCGGGTGAGCCTGGGGGGGACGACCCTCGTCGCCCACGCGACCCCCGGCCACACCCGGGGCTGCACCTCCTGGTCGATGCAGGTCGAGGAGGGTGGCAAGCGCTACGACGTGGTTTTCGTGGGGAGCACGACGATCAATCCCGGGGTCCACCTGGCCGGCAAGCCGAGCTACCCGGGGATCGCGGAGGACTACGCGCGGACCTTCCAGGTGCTGAAAGGGCTGTCCTGCGACATCTTTCTCGCCGCGCACGCCTCCTTCTATGACGGGCTGGAGAAGGCGGTGCGGCTGAAGAAGGGGAGCGGGGTGAACCCGTTCGTCGATCCCCAGCGGTATCGCGATTTCCTGGCGCGGACGGAGAAGAGCTATCGCGAGCAGCTCGCGAAGGAGAAGGGAGCCGCATGATCAGCCGCATCTGGCACGGTTGGACCGCACCGGGCAACGCCGACGCCTACGAGGCGCTCCTCCAGACCGAGATCTTCCACGGCATCAAGGAGCGCCAGATCGCCGGGTTTCGGGGAATCCAGCTCCTGCGGCGGGAGCTCGACGACGAGGTCGAGTTCGTCACGGTCATGCGCTTCGACTCGCTCGACGCCGTGCGCGCGTTCGCCGGCGAGGACTACGAGGTTGCGGTCGTTCCGCCCAAGGCGAGAGCGCTCCTGGCGCGGTTCGATGCCCGTTCTCAGCACTACGAGGACCGGGCCGAGAGAGAGGCCTGATGGGCAAGTCTGGCGCGGCGCG
>JAXDLD010000262.1:0-4520 GCA_034666805.1 Acidobacteriota bacterium | reverse complement strand
GGCGTCCGAGGGGCGGCGACCGCCCCTACGCCGTCGGTCGTCGGCGTCCGAGGGGCAGCGACCGCCCCTACGCCGTCGGTCGTCGGCGTCCGAGGGGCGGCGACCGCCCCTGCGTCGTCGGTCGTCGGCGTCCGAGGGGCAGCGACCGCCCCTACGTCGTCGGTCGCCGACGTCCGAGGGGCAGCGACTGCCCCTACGTCGTCGGTCGTCCGCGTCCGAGGGGCGACGGCGGCCCCCGCGCTCGCGCTGGGTGAGGCCTTACACTTTCCGGCAGGAAGCGGTTCTCCATGACCAGAATGCCGACGCTCCGCCTCACCCAGACCGCGGTGAGCGAGGATCATCGCGTCGAGGTCTCGCTTGGCCGCTTCCCAGACGCCCTCGCCTATGCCGAGAGGCCCTGCGTGGATTCGAGCCCTACCCTCAAGCCCGCCCTGCAGGGATGAGGCTAAGTTAGCGCCCTCGCCCTCCTACCCCTCTGTCACCGACTTTGTCACCTATTCGGCCCCCGGCAGCACTTTCCTCTGTTGAGGGCTTGGTGATAACTTAGGTCACAAATAGGGAGGAGGGCGGGATGTCGCGGGCGCCAGAGATCGAGCCGGATTGGGATTTGGTCAGGAAACGGAACTTCGTCGAGCGCCTGAAACACGAGAAGGCGGGGCTCGACGTGATCCGCGACCTGCCGGCGATGATCGCGGCCGGTTACGAGGCGGTTCCTGAGGAGGACATGGTCCGCCTCCAGTGGTACGGCCTCTACCACGACAAGCCCAAGCTCGGCTATTTCATGCTGCGGGTGAAGACCCCGGGCGGCATTCTCACCCCCGCCAAGCTGCGGACCATCGGCCAAATCTCCCAGGAGTATGGCCGGGGTCACGGCGAGCTCACCACCCGGCAGAACATCCAGCTCCACTGGCTCGCCATGGAGCGCCTGCCGGAGGTCTTGGGGCTCCTCGGCGCGGCCGGCCTCTCGACGGCCGGCGCCTGTGGCGACAACGTCAGGAACGTCACCGGCTGCCCGGTCGCCGGGCTCGATCCGGACGAGCTCTTCGACTGCAGCGGGCTCCTGGACGGGATCTCCGAGTTCTTCGTCTCGCGCCGGGAGTACTCGGACCTGCCGCGTAAGCACAAGATCACGGTCTCGGCCTGCGTTCATCAGTGCAACGCCCCGGAGCTCCACTGCATCGCCCTGGTCGGCACTCTAAAGGACGGCCGGCCCGGCTTCGGAGTGCGGGTGGGCGGCGGCCTTTCGAGCTGGCCCCGGCTGGCCTCGGACCTCGGCGCCTTCGTCCCCCATGGAGAGGCCATCCCGGTCCTCCAGGCGATCGTCGACGTCTGGCGGGAGGACCGCCGCTACCGCCTGTCCCGGGCGCGGGCGCGGCTCAAGTTCATGGTCGACGACTTAGGGGTTCCGGCCTTCCGCCAGCGGGTCGAGGAGCGCCTCGGCCGTCCCCTGGAGGACGGCGCCGCGCCGCTCGCCCCCGGGGGAGAGCACGACCACACGGGGATCCATCCGCAGAAGGAGGCCGGCCTCGTCTACGCCGGCTTCCCGGTCCACCTGGGGCTCTGCTCGGGCGAGCAGATGCTCCAGCTCGCCAATCTGGCGGAGAGCTACGGCGGCGAGATCCGGCTCACCCGGCGGCAGAACTTCATCCTCACCCACATCCCCGAGGGGCGCCTGGACGAGGTCACCGCCGGGGCCGCCCAGATCGGTTTCCCCATCGACGCCGGGAGGCTCAAGGCCCTGTCGATCGCCTGCACCGGCGACCCGTTCTGCAACTTCACGGTCGCCGAGACCAAGGGCCGCCTGGCGACCATCGTCGCCCACCTGGAGTCGACCTTCGGCGAGCAGGCGGCGGACCTGCGCCTCAACCTGGACGGCTGCCCCCACGCCTGCGCCCACCACTGGACCGGCGACATCGGCCTCCAGGGGACGACCCTCCGCGAGCGCGGCCCCAAGGGCGAGCGCCGGGAAGGCTACGACCTCTTCCTCCGCGGCGGGCTCGGGCGCGAGGCGGCGATCGGCCGGCCGGTGCTGCGCCGGGTGCCGGGCGAGGAGGTCCACGTGGTGATCGAACGGCTCTTCCGCTCCTACCTCGAGGCGAGGGGGGAGGGGGAGAGGATCCAGCAGTTTTTCGCCCGCCATGCCGACGAGGACCTGGCGGCGATGGCGGGCTTGGCGGCCCTATCCAACTGAGAACGGAAGAGAGGCGAGCATGATCATCGAGCACCGGTTCGCGGCCAACCAGCGGGACTTCCTCGACGAGTACGAGGCGGGCCAGCTGGCCAACGACTTCGACTTCGCGACCCCCGAGGAGGTTCTCGGCTGGGCGCTCGAACGCTGGCACTCGCGGCTCGCCATCTGTACCAGCTTCCAGGCGGAGGGGATGGCCATCCTCGACATGGCCTGGCGGATCGACCCCGAGGTGCGCCTCTTCACCGTCGACACCGGGCGTCTCCCGCAGGAGACCTACGACGTGATGGAGACGGTGCGGGAGCGCTACGGGATCGAGATCGAGGTCTACTTCCCCGACGCCCGCCAGGTCGAGGAGATGGTCGGCCGCTTCGGCCCCAACCTCTTCCAGAAGGCGGTCACGGCGCGCCTCCACTGCTGCAACGTGCGGAAGGTCGAGCCCATCCGCGGCGTGCTCGAAGGATTGGACGCCTGGGTGACCGGTCTCCGCCGCGAGCAGTGGGCGAGCCGGGCGAACATCCGGAAGATCGAGATCGACCACGATCACGGCGGTCTTGCGAAGATCAACCCGCTCGCCGACTGGACGATCGAGGAGGTCCAGGAGTACAACCGGGCTCACGACGTCCCCGTCCATCCGCTCTACGCCAAGGGGTACACGAGCATCGGCTGCACCCCCTGCACCCGCGCCACCGGGGCGGGCGAGGACCCGCGCGCCGGCCGTTGGTGGTGGGAGAAGAACGCTCCCAAGGAGTGCGGCATCCACTGCCCGATCGAGACCGGCGGCTTCGAGCACGAGGTGGAGGCGATCCTCCACGGCAAGGCCACGGGGCCCCGGGGCTGAGGGTGGCGGAGATGATGACGTCCCTGGCCCTGGACGCGGCCCAGAGCGAGGTGGTGCTCCGCGAGATCGAAGCCCTCGCCGCCTCGCTGGCGCCGGACGCCCGCGCCCGCTACACCCCCTTGGCCGCGGCGGTCGGCGCTGGCGAGGTCGAGGAGGGGCTCGTGGCGCGGTTGGAGGAGGTCCTCGACCTCTCGCTCGGCACCGGCCGGGCCCGGCGCATCCATGGTGCCGAGGGTGAGCAGGCCCTCCTCCGGCTCTTCCGCCAGACCCCCCGGGGCGTCGCCCTGGCGCGGACGGTCGAAGACGCGAACCGCGCCCTCTCCGCCCTGACCGGCCAGGTGATCCAGGGGCTCTTCTTCACCCCGCGGGCCCCCGGCGCCTTCCGCCTGGAGATCTCAACCGCCGCCTGCCAGGTCACCCTGGAGATCGACCGCTCCGGGGTGACGGTCGACAGCGTCGGGGTCGAGGTCTAAAAGGTCCGCCGTGTCCTACTACCCCGTCTACCTGGATCTCCGTGACCGCCTCGCCGTGGTGGTCGGGGGGACGGCGCTCGCCGAGGAGAAGGCCCGGGGGCTCCTCGCCGTTGGCGCTCGGGTGACGGTGATCGCCCCGGAGGTGACCGCCGGGCTCGCCGAGCTGGCCGCAGGCGGTGCCCTCGTCCACCTGGCCCGACCCTACGCGACAGGGGACTTGGCCGGAGCGGCCCTGGCGATCGTCGCCGAGGGGGACCCGGAGGTGCGGGACACGGTCTTTCAGGAGGCGGCGGAGGGCAACGTCCTTATTAATACCGTCGACGACCTGCCGCGCTGCAACTGGATCGCCCCCTCGATCGTGCGCAGGGGGCATCTGACGATCGCCATCTCGACCGCCGGCAAGGCCCCGGTCCTCGCCGTCCGGCTGCGCCAGCGCCTGGAGAGCGAGATCGGCGAGGAGCATGCCCGGTTCCTAGAGATGGCGTCCGCGGTGCGGGCCCCCCTGGCGGCGCGGCATCCCGATTTCGCAGGCCGACGCGAGAGGTGGTACCGGCTGGTCGACTCGGACATCCTGGATCTGCTGCGCCGGGGCGAGGAGGCGGCGGCCTGGGGGCGTTTCGAAGAGATCCTGGAGCTGGAACCGACTCTCCCCGTGGAGCAGTGGTGAGCGGGATCGTCTACCTGGTCGGGGCCGGCCCCGGAGACCCCGAGCTGATCACGGTCCGGGGGCTCAAGTGTCTGCAGCGGGCGGACGTGGTCGTCTATGACCGGCTGGTGGACCCGAGTCTGCTCGACGAGGCCCCGGCCCGGGCGCGGCGGGTCTATGCCGGCAAGAGCCCCGGGCGGGAGGCCCTACGGCAGGAGGAGATCGAGGCCCTGCTCGTCCGCCATGCCCGGGCGGGCCGGGTCGTGGTGCGTCTCAAGGGGGGCGACCCGTTCGTCTTCGGCCGGGGTGGAGAGGAGGCGCTGGCCTGCGCCGCGGCCGGGATTCCTTGCGAGGTGGTACCCGGGGTGTCGA